>JAIBAG010000027.1 GCA_019695305.1 bacterium | reverse complement strand
ACCATTGCTAAAGCCCTCTCCGGCGGCATGGTGCCCGTGGGCGCTACCATTTGTAAAAGATGGATTTACGATAAAGTTTTTAGCAAAATGGAACGCTGTGTGGTGCATTCGTCTACCTTTGGCCAAAATAATTTAGCCATGGTGTGCGGACTTGCAGCACTGGATATCATTGAAGAAGAAAAATTATTGGAGAATGCCCGTAACGTTGGCTCTTACCTTTTAGAAAAATTGCAGGAGTTAGCCAAAGAAAGTGAATGGATTAAAGAAGTGCGGGGTAAAGGCCTCATGATTGGCATCGAATTTGGAAAACCAAGCGGTTTTAAAAATAAGCTAGCCTGGAACATGGTGCATAGTATGGATAAGGGACTTTTTGGTGAACTGATTGTGATCCCGCTTTTATCCAAGCACAATATTTTAACCCAGGTGTCGGGCCATCATCAGGATATCGTCAAACTCATTCCCCCGCTGACGATCACTAAAGAACATGCCGATAAATTTGTAGCAGCCTTAAAAGATGTTTTGGCCGATTGCGGTAAAATTGCCGGTCCCATTTGGGAAATGGGGAAAAATCTGATGAAGCAAGCATCGCAGCAACAACAGCAGTAAAAGAAACCTTTTCATCCCCCCCTACTTTTGGTACCAAATAGGAATGGCAAAAGCCCTTTCCATTATTTTTATTTCCCTTCTTTTAACAGCTGGTTCCCTCTACTATTCTTACCATCACCTTAAGTTTGATACCGACCAAGATAATTTAATTTCTAACTCAAAAGATTATCAAAAAAACTATAAAAAATTTTTAAAAGAATTTGGCGATCAGGAAAGCATTGTTGTTATTTTTGAAGCAACAGCCACCAATAGCGATGCTGTGGAGCAGGCGCTTGAAGCTTTAAACAAAACGCTTCTGCCACGCACCGATTTATACACCAGTATCGATTACAAGCTAGATTTGAGTTATTTTGAACAACGTTTTTTACTTACCTTACCCAAGGCCGATTTTGAAAAAACTAAAGAAACCCTTACACAAAACACCTCTCTCATCCGCGAGGCTTTTGGCCTTTCTACTTTAGATTCATTTTTAGATAAAACAACGAGTTTTCTATCATCACCCCAGGCCACAACCACAAACACACAGGGACTAGAGGATGCCACTTCTTTTTTTACCGATGTTTTAAAAAACTTAGACAAACCAGACTACTTTAACAAACTCGATTTGGGGCACATGATTGCCAATTTTATTGATTTGCCCGATGTTTCGTCACTGTCTCAAAAAGGATATTTGGTATCGGGCGATGGGAAACTGGCATTCATGCAAATAATGCCTAAAAAAGATTTTAGTACAATGGGTGTTATTGATAAGCCTCTCGCTTTTTTAAAAGAACAAATTGCTCTTATCCAAAAACAAAATCCAGGGCTGCATATTGGCCTTACCGGGCGTCCGGTTTTACAACATGATGAAATGAAATCTACCGGAACCGATTCGGCAAGCTCTGGCCTTATCGCTTTTGTAGGTGTTTTTATTCTTTTTGCAATTTTTTATCGTTCCGGAAAAGGTCCCGTACTGGCAGCAATTTCTTTATTTATGGGCATTAGCTGGACTTTAGGATTTATCACTCTTACACTTGGGCATCTCAACTTGCTGTCCATGGTATTTGCCATTATTCTCATTGGTTTAGGGCTAGAATATGGAGTTCACTTTTTATTTCGTTATCAGACCGAAAGGTTAAAAGCCCCAAATCCCGCGTCTAGCATTCGTTCCACACTTTCATCTATTGGTCCCACCCTTGCTATTAGTGCCTTATGTTCTATGAGTGCATTTTTATCGGCTCTCTTTACCGATTTTTTAGGCCTTAAAGAATTGGGCTTTGTTGCGGGTGCCGGTCTTTTCTTTTGCTTGATATCGCAAATCACTGTTTTACCTTCGCTTCTTTTATTAACCGAGAGCAAAAACCCCAAACCTTTTAAACCGGTTCACATTCCTCTTTTTAGCGGAATTAAAAAGTATCCCAAAATATCATTATTGCTATTTACTCTCATCACAGCTGCCGGTGTTCCGTTTTTATTAAAAATTACTTTTGAGCATAATCTTTTAAACTTGCAAGATCCATCCCTCGCGTCTGTTCAGTGGGAAAAAAAGCTGGTAGGTGCAGATGGCCTTTCTACCTGGTTTTTGGCAAGCCTTACACCGTCCATAGAAGAACTTAAAAAGCGCACAGACGTGGTAAACAATATAAAGTCGGTTAAAAAAACAGATTCTATTCTCAACATTTTGCCCCAAAATAACAGCGAAAGAATAGCCGAGCTGCAAAATTTGTCGAACCAACTTCAGTTACCCATGGTGTCAGCAGCAAATACCGTTACTGCCCAAAATGTAATGGCTCTTTTAGAAAAATTAAAAACAGCATTAACCGGCATTCAAAATCGCGCTTTTAATGCTGGCTACAGCGGAGCCATTGAGGCTATTGAACAAAACATTGCTGTCATTGATACACATCTCGATACGCTAAAAAACGATCCTGAAAGTTTTATAAAAAATTTTAACGAAGCCAATGCGCTTTTTAACCAAAAAATTAATAGCTTGGCTAACACCTTTAACGGAGCCCTTAACCCTACAAGCACCAGCAACACCTCACTTCCGCCGTTAGTGGTAAAACATTACCAAAGTCAATCGGGACAATATGCTTTATATATTTACCCCTCCCAAGACATTTGGGATCCTCAAAATTTAAAAACCTTTATAGAAGACATACGTAAAATTGACCCGCTGGTAACAGGAGCCCCTATTACTGTATACGAATCGGCCCAATTGATGGAACGTGGCTTTTTGATGATTGCCGGTCTAACGCTTGTGATTGTTTGCACAATTTTATGGGTAGATTTACGCAAACTGGGTGATTGTATTATTGCCATTATCCCGCTGGCCATAGGCGTATTGTGGCTTTTTATGATAATGGGCATTTTAGGCATCCGTTTAAGCCTGGCCAATTTTTTTGCATTACCTCTCCTTGTTGGCTCGGCTATTGATACCGGCATCCATATGGTGCATCATTTTAAAGAAACGGGATCTGCCGAAAAAACTTTTTATGATTTAGCTACTCCCATCATCCTATCACTTGGCACCATGCTTATTGGCTTTGGACCGCTGGCCTTTGTTCACCACCGCGGCCTGGCCAGCTTTGGACAAATTATGACAATTGGTAGCTTGACCTGTTTAGTAACAAGCCTTATTCTGATGCCGGCATTGTTTAGTCTTTTACAAAAAAAATCTGTGCCGAAGGCATAGAACTATTTAGATAAGAGACTTATCCCGCTATCGGGGTTAGGGTGAAAGAAAAAAAATGAAGAAATTATCATCACCCTTCTTGCATATTCTCATTCTTTTTATCTCTCTTGTAACTTTCTATAGTATACAGGCTCTCGCCAAGCCGCTTGTTAAAACACCACCTGCTCCTGAACAAAAAAAGGAAGAACCAAAAAAAGGAAAATTTGATTTTTTTAAAAATCGTGAGTTTGATATTTTTCCTGTTCCAGTATGGGAATCTCGCCCTGACAAGGGCAATACCTATGGGCTTATGCCTGTGGTGTTATTATCGGATAAAAAGGACGGCGCCATTAAGGCTATACTGGCTGTTATTGGCCAGTATAACAGCGTCTTTAAAGTAAGTGGCGCAGCTCTTGCTTATTTATACCCTACACCCGAATCGGAGATTACTTTTTATGGCGAAATGGCCCAAGATTATCTCAAAGAGTTTGCGCTGCGTTATTTTAACCCTCATTTAACTTCCAAAATATATCTCGAAACCGAAGCTCAACTGCTTCACACGCCCTTTGGCTATTTTTACGGTATTGGGCCAACTACAAAAGAATCGGCCCAAAGTAATTTTTTTTCTAAGAATATTAATTTAAAGGCCCATACAGGTTACTATTTAAAACCAAATTTACGTATTGAAGGTGGTTTTCGTTTTAATGATGTACGCCTTCACGACCGTGCCGTGGATGACTACCCGGCTTCTCTCACTCTCTTTGCCGGCAATCCTAAAGTAACAAGTGCGAAAAATTTAAAAACCGATATCGGCCTTGTGTTTGATAACCGTACTAATAGTGAATATTCCGACAAAGGGACACTGGCCTCACTGATGAGTTCTTATTCGTTTGATGGTTTTTTAAGCGACAATACTTTTCAGGCGCTCGATTTTGAAATCAGTCACATTTTACCCATCATTAAAAACCGCTGGAAATCGGTTTTTCGCTTCCATACTCAAGGGGTTTGGGGCAATAATATTCCTTTTTACGAGCAAAGTGCTATTGGCGGCCCTACCGAGCTCCGTTCGTTTGTACCGGGTCGCTTTATTGACAGCTCGAAAATGGTTTTTCAAATTGAACAACGTATTAAGGTAGCCGATCTAAAAGTAATGGGCAAAAAATTTTCGGTAAATGCCGATCCTTTTTTTGAAGTAGGCCGTGTATTCCCAAGCTGGAACCATATTAATACCAATAACTGGCAGCCGGTGGGAGGTTTGGGCATTAGAGCTTTTGTTCCTCCTAATGTTATTGGCAGAATCGATATGGCCTATGGCAAAGAGGGATTTGAAATTTATACTGGACTGGGCTATCCATTTTAGAGCTTGTTAGTTGCCGAGCACAAAGTGCTTGGTGGCGTTACTAGCTTTTATCCCCGAAGTCCTGATCGTAGATCAGACGAAGGGGATTTTATTAATACCGATGACTTGTTTAGACTCCACTACCCTTAAACGTTACGTGTATGAAGGAGTTATTACACCTGAAGAGGCTCATCACGTAAAGACGTGTGCTCATTGTCAAATAAGCATCAGGCAATTAAATGAAGAAAAAAAAATAAAAGGCCCCACTCGTTCCACCCCCAACAATCAAGAACCCTCGTTCATGCACAAATTATTGAAACATCGCTATATATTGATAGCTGTTTGCATGATAACGGCCGGTTTTTTATGGATAGTCTTAAAACTTTTTTCCAACGCGTTTTCGTTTCATTTTGGCACTAAACCTTCCATGACGCTTCTCATAAAATCGGGAGATGAATACAAGCCCATAGATAACAACCAATCACTAAAAGTGGGAAACAATTTCAAGGTAGAAATTAAAAATACCGAATACGAATATATTTTACTCATGGGCATTGATAAAGACGGTATCTTGTACGAGTATTACCCGCAAAAAACCCAGGAAAGCCTTCCCATCCCCTTTGACACAACCCTTATCCTCCCCGAAATATTCATGTTTACAAAAAACAGAACACAAATTGTGTTGGGTATTTTTTCAAAATCACCTCTTGAAAAAAGCTTGGTACAAAACAAGATGAGGGAAGAATTTTTGCGGCTTCAGAAAAAGCACTTAGAACTTACCCAGTGGAAAAATAACATTGCCAAATCAACAGTGTTATGGACATTTATTAAAGAGACATCTTCTCAATAAAATCGAAAGCCTTCTTCTTTTGAAAATCCATAAATGCTTTAGGGTCACTATCGCTAGCCTTGGGATTTTCACGCTTATAGGTATCGTTATCCAAAATAATATCGGGAACAATACCTTTACCATCAATGGAACGTCCTTTGGGGGTGTAGTACTTGGCAATAGTAATTTTAAGAGCCGACTTATCGCCCATATCCATAAGCGTTTGAACCGACCCCTTGCCAAAGGAGGTTGTACCCAACACTTTAGCGCGTTTGGTATCTTGCAGGGCACCAGTTACAATTTCGGAGGCCGATGCCGACCCACCATTTACCAATACAACCATAGGTGTTTTTTCAAATGGACTTCCGGGTTTTGCCGATTCAACTTCTTCAACACGGTTGCGGCCTTTGGTAGATACAATCACACCGTTTGAAAGAAAAAGATCCGACACCGAAACCGCTTCGGTAAATAACCCACCAGGATTATCGCGCAAATCAAGAATAATCCCTTTTAAACTGCCACTTTGCTTATTTAAATCGTCTAAAGCGTCTTTTAACTCGTCGCCTGTGTGCTCCTGAAAACTGGTAATACGCACATAACCAACATTATTTTCTAGCAACTCCTTTTTAACACTGGCCACTTTAATGAGCTCGCGCACCATGGTTACGTCTACAGGCTTTTGCATACCTTCATGCCATAACGTTAAAACTATCTTTTGCCCTTTGGAACCACGCATTTTGTGCACAGCATCCAAAAGAGTCATGCCTTTTGCCAGCTCGCCGTTTATTTTAAGAATACGATCTCCCGATTTCACTCCAGCCTTAAAAGCAGGAGAATCTTCCAACGGTGCTACAACCACCAAGGTTCCCTCTTTTACGGTAATTTCAATACCAATACCGCCATAGCGTCCTTCGGTGTCCGATTTAAAATCGGCATACATATCGGGGGGTAAATAAAGCGTGTGCGGGTCGAGAGTAGCCAACATTCCCTCAATGGCACCTTCAATAAGGCGATGTTCATCAACCGCATCTACATATTCGCGGTCTACCATGTCGAGAATACGGGTAAAGGTTTCAAGTTCCTGATAAATTTTATCACTTAAGGCAAAGCTGGTACGAGAGATAAGCAATAGACAGATAAAAAAAAGTTTTTTTTTCATACTTCTTTAAGACGCTTTAATACAGACTGAGCAATTCCTTCGGCATCCAAACCATAGTGTTTAATCAATATTTTGGCATCCGCCGATTGACCAAATTCATCCTGCATCCCCAAACGCAAAAGCGGCGCAGGAGAACGGCTGGTAAGAACTTCGGCAATGGCCGATCCAATACCGCCAACCACCGTATGCTCTTCAACAGAAACCAATAAACGGTGTTTTTTCGCCATCTTAGAAATCAATTCTTCATCAATGGGTTTTACCGAAGCCAAAGCCACAACCGAGGCCGAAATGCCATTTTCGGCAAGTTTAGCAGCTGCTCCTAAAGTATCGCCCGTTAAAAAACCGGCGGTAAACAAGCACACATCACTACCTTCTTTAATAACAAAACCCTTACCAACCTGAAACTTATAATCGGCAGGAAAAACAGAGGGACATTTAGCACGACCCAGACGCACATAACAGGGGCCTTCTAAATGATACACAGCTTCAATCACCTGTTCGGTTTCGGCACCATCGCAGGGAACAAATACTTTCATGTTAGGAATCGCGCGCATGATAGCGATATCTTCAATCATTTGATGACTCGCTCCATCTTCACCTACCGATAAACCGGCATGGGAAGCACAAACTTTTACGTTAAAATTGGGATAACAGGCTGATTGGCGTATAATTTCCCAGGCGCGTCCTGCAGCAAAAACAGCAAAGGTGGACGCATAAGCCACTTTACCAGTAGAAGCTAAACCCGCGGCCGTCCCCATAAGATCTTGCTCGGCAACACCCATATTAAAAAAGCGTTCAGGGAATTTTTTTGCAAATACACCGGTTTTGGTGGATCCGGATAAATCGGCATCGAGCACCACAATATTGGCATACTTTTCGCCTAATTCGGCCAGCTTTTTGCCATACGCATCTCTTGTTGCAACGTCAGACATAATTACGCCCCCAATTCCTTCAAGGCTACCGCCAGTTCATCATCACTAGGCGCTACCCCATGGTACTGAGGTTTGTTTTCAAAAATACTTACACCTTTACCCATAATTGTTTTACCTAAAATCATGGTGGGCTTGCCTTTGGTGGCTTCCGCTTCATCGAGGGCATCACAAATTTGCTGCATATTGTGCCCGTCAATTTCAAGTACATGCCAATTAAATGCTTTAAACTTATCGGCTAAAGGATGAACATCCTTTACGTTTTTTACAAAACCATCAATCTGAATGCCGTTATAATCCAGCATGGCACAGCGATTATCTAAACCTTTATAACCTGCCGTCATGGCGCCTTCCCACATCATCCCTTCCTGGGCGCCTCCGTCTGATTCCATACTATAAACACGGTAATCTTTTTTATCGAGCTTGCCTGCTAAGGCCATCCCGTTTGCCACACTCATCCCCTGGCCAAGCGACCCGGTAGACATTTCAATACCATATTCTAACTTGTACTTGGGATGCCCCTGAAGCGGAGAGCCTAACCCACGCAAAGTCCACATTTCGGCTTCGGGAATAAATCCCTTTTCGATGAGACAGGCATACAAAGCCGGGCAAGCGTGTCCGGTAGACATCACAAAGCGGTCACGATTCGGGTTTTTAGGAGTTTTAGGATCCACCCTCATTTTATAAAAATAAAGCCCCACCATCATGTCGATGAGTGAAAGAGGGCCACCGGTGTGCCCACATTTGGCCTTATGCACCATTTTAAGGATATTAATCCTTAAGCGGCGGGCGGTATCGTTTAATTGGTCAATGGATGGCTTGGACATAGAATTTAAAGATAGTGTCCTAGCGTGTTCCTAAAAAAGAGGAAAGCAAAAAATGAAAAATAAATAAATTAATTCCGGAAACCAGTAAGCAAACACGAACAGTAAGGGGGCAACGCGAGACCCTGCTATTGAATAGCTCTTACATCCGAAAAGCTGTCGGGATTATCACAGTTATGTGGCAACCCATCAATCATCACAGTACCCTGTGGATCATCGCCCACCTTAGTATAAGCCAAATTACAGGTATGAGTGGTACTGCCATCCACATATTTACATTGGCCTGTAACACTTTTTCCATCGGCACTATAGGTAAGCGAGCATAAAAAGTTAATCCCCGCATTAATATAGTCCTGATACCTTATTTTAAAACTGCTACCGCTCATTTCGGTAATCACCTCGGTATGGTCATCATCCAAATCCAAAAAGGAAAAATTACCGGTATCATCAACTTCTAAACATAAATCATCGCGATCGGTGGCATCAGCCAAACCAAAATCATCCGTTGCTGGATTCCCGTCGGTGGTGCAAGTATCATTTGCTTCATCCACAACAAATACACCTTTAACATTTGCAGCGGCTCCACCTTGAAGAGTAGCTTGGCTATCACTACTTACCGATACTTCTCCTTCATATACGGCTACTTCAGCCCCGTTTTTGAGAACATGAAAAGTTAATTGATCACCATGAGCAAGATTAGCCAAAGTAAATTCCACGGTCTTGCCATTAGCATCGTAATATTGCTGTAAATCCAAAACCTCCACAGCACGGTCTTGGTTAATATCAATATTTAATGCCGACTGATCAAGTTCGCTCTCGCCACCAAATATTTCTACCGGCATTACAATGGCCGAACGTCCGGTTGTAGAATTAAGCTTGCCTATCTTGATACTGGGTACAGAACTGCCATCGGGATTTCCAACATTAATGGTACCCTTGCCCGAACAGGCGCTTAAAAATAGAACCAAAATCACTAAAAAACATTTAATATTATTCATCATAAAGTCTCCGTAACACACACTCTATTATCGGTTTTAAGACAAAAATGTTGTGCAAAATGAGCTTTTTTACACTTTTTTGGTATACGGTGTATACAGAGGCCATTTTAAAAAATGCAATAATTTCAATTATTTACTATTTTTAGTGAGGGGAAAGAACTGAATATTGAGTTGAACCACGCTCTCGGGCAACACGCTTCCATCTTCTTCTAACTCATGCTGAATTTCATCACGAAAGGCCACAATCTTCTTTTTAATCCGTTGAAATTGTTCACTGGTAACACCAATAGTCATCGACGACACATCCCGCGCAGAAGATGGTAATTGGAGCGATTCTAAAGCCAAATTCATCATCTCGCGATGATAGTGCAAAATCCAATCGGAATTTACTTCGGGAGAAGTGGTAAGATGCGATTCGATCTGTTTATACTTGTTTCCTTCTTTTTTTATATAACCTAAGCGCTCCAAAATTTTGAGCCCTTCCAGCACTTTTTCTTGAGATACCGAAGGATTTAATTTTTTTGAAATCCAACTGAGGTTAGGAACAAAATTTTTAAGACAAATAATTTCACGTAATACCGGAATATACCAGTTTACAAAAAACTTGGCCTCATCCGAATCTATTAGCCTACGTTTTTTCCCACGTAACTCTTCCAGCTTTTTAAGCTGTTCATCTTTACTGTGTGCATTTTCACTTTGATTATAACTCACTAACAGCTCAAAATATTTTTTCTCCTGGGCGCTTCCCTTGATGTGTTTTACAATTTTACGAACCGCCTCCTCCGAACAATTGCGTTTGCCAGTAACAACAAGATGTAAAAAATTAGACGGATTAAAGCCTAAATCACTAGCAAACTGACGATAAGAATATTTTACAGTGTTGCTTTTACAAGAACGATACCAGTCGCCCAAAAAGGAACGGTAATCGAGATAATTTAAAACAAGAGGAAGTTCCATGATTTATTGGATAAGATCGAGTGCCCAGGTTATCGTATTTTTCTTCTCGGGAGTTGAAGCTAGTTTTTTGGCCTTTAGTAAAACCTTAATTGCGTCCGGATTTTTGCCCATACGGCTATAGGTAAGTCCTAAGGCTAAATTTAAATTTAGTTCTTCATCAGAATTTTTGGTTTTTACTTTTTCCAACACTTCAAGCGCATCGGGATAACGGCCCAGCAGATAATAAACACGAGCAAGCGCCATATAATATCCACGATCAAGATTTTTTTGCTGATACACGGGCTCTAACATTTCCCTAATTTTATCAATAGGCAAAGACTTGCCGGTTTGACTCGCCTCAAAAGTAAGCATGGCAGCATACGGAACAGCCAATTGAGAATGTAGATTTTCAAGTTTAAGACCGGTCCCCATTAAAGTACGGGCCTCTTCAAAATTGCCTGCCACAGTTTTTACAAAACCAATGGCCAAATAGGGTTCAGCATATTTATCGGGGGCCTCACGCATCATTTGTTCGGCTATGGCCATACCCTCGGCAACAAGAGGCGAATCTTCAGCTTTTTTAATAATACCACCCCATACCGATTTCAGTCCCGAATTGATACGAAGCTTACACAAGGTATCGGGAGGATCATCTTTGAAACGCAGTGTCGTCCCTCGTTCAAGTTTATTATCGGTACTAATACATACGTCATCGTCAGTACCCGCTGGCCCTAATGCACTTAAAAAACTATAGTACCCTTTCACAATTAAAAACTGCATCCAGGCCATTTTAACTTCCATACTATCGTGTGAGGCCTGTAAAGTTTGTCTCAAAATATTTTCGTTGGTATCCGAATAAAGATTATTGGTATTAAAATCAAAATCGGTTTTTTTAAGAAAAGGATACAAAGACGGGTTAAAAGGAATACTCAAATTAAGTTCGGCCGTAAACGAAAGCTTATCGTCTAAAACTTGGGCATAAAGGGAAAAGGGCACCAATAACAAAAGAGCACCTACAATCCGTCGACTTTCTTTCCCTAAAATTGTACGCACCATATCCCTTCTAACGGTAGCGTTCCGGCCCTACCCATTCATCCCATGAGCTTTCATACCCTTCATAATGAATAAACAGACGCTTACCATCTACCTTAAGAACATAAGCTGGATACCACCGTCCCTTCCAGCTCACATTCAACTTATCGCCTTCTTTCCACAGTTTATTTGCAGCCGGTGTCACAACCTCATAGCGCATTCTATCAGCGCCCACCCATTCATCCCAGCTATCACCATAGCCGTTATAATGAATAAAACACCGCTCACCATCGGCCTTAATAACAGTTGCCGGATACCAGCCGCCCTTCCATTCCACTTTTACCTTATCACCAACTAAGCAAGTGGCATTTGCCTTATGTACAAAAAGAAAAATTGATAAAACCGCTATAATAATGCTAATTCTTTTCATGAAAACCTCGTTATGGATAGAAAACATCTTATTCAATCACTTCTTATCTCTTTTTTCTATTCCTTTCTTTTCATCACGTTATTTTTTCCTTATAAAGGATGGCCTATGGATACTCAAAAAAAAGCCGTATTTGCTGGAGGCTGCTTTTGGTGCATGGTAGCTCCTTTTGAAGCCAAACCTGGCGTTACGAAAGTGTTATCGGGATATATTGGAGGTAAAAAGCCAAATCCTACCTACGAAGAAGTGTCTATGGGTAACTCTGGACACATTGAGGCTGTAGAAATCACTTATGATCCAGCTAAAGTAAGTTATCAAGAATTAGTGGATATTTTTTGGAAACAAATTGACCCTACCGACGAATTTGGCCAATTTGCCGACAAAGGCTCACAGTACATTACAGCTATTTTTTACAATGATGAGAACGAAAAAAAAATTGCCGAAGCATCAAAAGAAGTTTTGGCCAAATCAGGTAAATTTAATAAACCCATTAAAACCAAAATTATAGCCGCTACACCTTTTTACCCGGCAGAAGATTATCACCAGGATTATCACAAAAAAAATCCAATGCGCTACCAGTTTTACCGTTCAGGCTCGGGTAGAGAAGAGTTTTTACATGAAACCTGGGGCGATAAAGCCAAGTAAAGTGCACACACGACAAACGCAAGTGCTGCAAAGTCAAAATTATAAAGGACCATTCCCATACCCGAAAAAAGAACACCTATATAAAAATACAGAGGTCTTTTAAACACGAGAGATAACACCGCAAAAGATAGCGCGATACGTTCAAAAAAACGAAAGTGGATTAGCAGCCCTGTGTTTTGACGCAAAGTACACCACCACGGAATAGTATCAGCCCGGCAAATATCATTTAAAGCGGCTGGTTCCATTAAGCGGTAGCGCACTAAAGAAGCCGCCGTCACCGCAATAACAAAAATACAAAGCGCCTTTACCCAACGCCTACGCAGCGGCAAAGAGAGACCAGGATATAAAAGACATATCGCTACCACTATTGAAAAAATTACCCATAAATTAGATTGCCAGTTAAAAATAGTTTCGTTTATCAAAATAAAAAAATTCACAAACACCAGCAATATGCCAAATAAAGTATTAAATTTTTTATGTTCACTATTATTTTGAGGAATAAACACTGTTGCCAAAGCCAGAGGAACTAACCCCGCCCACGGGAACATGCGATAGCGCGCATCAAAAAGCATGGTAAGACTTACGTGGAGAACCAGCGCAATAAAAAGCATGCGAAAAGATAAAAAATTTTTGTTTTCTATATTAAGTGCAACCAAAAAACCTAATAACAAAAAGATAGCTCCAAAAACCCACTCGCTTACGTATCGGCTAGCATAAAAAAATTCGTATGCCTGATAAACAAGAACAAAAGACGTCACAGACAAAATAATAAAAGTTTTCCAATTGAGTAATACAGACGAAAAAAAACGCGCTCCTGCAAGCATCAACAAAAACAATCCCACCGAACACAATAACAAAATTTGATAAGGATAATTAGAGACAAAAGAATTAAAAATAGGCTTGGGTTTGCGATCTTGAAAAAACAACCCCCAGTTTCCTCCTACAGCTCCTTCGCTATTGCGCTTCCATTTTTGATCAAAGGCTTCAATCAAATTATAATCCCAACCCTTTTCATGAGCTAATGCCACCACACCGCGTACAAATTTGGCCTGATTTACAAGGCTGGGGAAGGCTTCTTCACGCATACGGCCAAAGCTGGGCCAACCCGTTTCGCCAATCATAATTTTTTTATCAGGAAAAGCGGCTTGTAACTGATTATAAATTTTTTCAACATGGGGGATGGCATTATCAATCCCTACAGGTTCGTCTTCCCAGTACGGGAGAATATGAATGGTTACAAAATCTACCACAGGTGCCACCTTTGGATATTTAAGCCAAAATTCCCAAACATCGGCATACGTCACGGGCATTTTTGGCAAAGATTTTTTCACGTATCGGATATAATCAACCAGTTCTTCATCGCTCACTTCTTTGCGAAGCAAAGTTTCATTGCCTACAATCACCGCCTTCACTACATCCTGATTATCTTTGGCCATTAACACCATCTGGCGAATTTCTTTCCAGGTATCTTTGGGAGAACCATTCACCCAGGCTCCCAACATCAACTTAAGACCAGTGGCACGAGCAATTTCGGGAATAAACGAAAGTCCGGTAACAGAATAAAGACGCACACAATCAAAATGTTCTGCCAATACTTTAAGGTCGGCCTCTACGCGTTCCCGAGGAATTTTAAGCTGATTATAAGCCATCTGCCAGGGGGCTTCATCTTCAATAAAGGGCGTATAAGAAGCACATTGCCATTTACTGGTTCCCAGTTCACCCACGGGTTGATCACGCCCCATATAACGCCATACACCCCATAACAGGAGGCACCCCAGAATAAAAAATAAAAGTTGTTTTAACAGGTCTTTCATGATGAATACTTTTGTTTAACGGAGAATAATTTTAAAAGCAATTCATCTCAACAGGTAAGGTTTTTATGAAATACTGGATTTGCCTCATAACAGCAGGCTTACTAGAAGCCGTGTGGGTGGTGGGAATGAAATATACCCAAGGCTTTACGAGGCTTATTCCCAGTGTTGTAACTTTGGGAATTATGGGTATTAGCTTTTATCTACTCTCTTATTCTATGAAAGCAATACCACTGGGCAATGCTTATGCCATTTGGACATCTATTGGCATTGTTGCAGGCGCTATAGCCGGAATGTTTTTATTTGGTGAAGATAAAAGTGTTTTAAAACTGATATGTATTGGCCTTATTTTAACCGGCATTATAGGATTAAAACTAAGTTCTAAAAATTAAGGAGCCTCACAACGGGCTTCATATTTTTTTACCTCTGTAATTTCCTGAAAACGGTCTCCATCAACACCTACAAGAGTATCCATTTCCAATAAACGATCCATATCAACTGTTAAAACCGTTGTTAAGGCGCTCGAGGTATATTCCATCAACGCATTGCCGTTGGTAATGTAATAATGCATAGGCTTTTCAATTCCAAAAAAAGGAAAATAGCTTAAATACCATGCCACTGGGTCACCATTATCGGAAATCAATTGCGGATAATCTTCCGAAAAATCATAAACGGCACCCGTATAAGATCCCTCGCGCTGCCAGCTGGCATCCCCTACTTTTTTATAAAGTCCCTTGTTGGTACCTACAATAATTTCGTTGTCATCATTCACCTTAACCTGATAAATCTTGTTCCACGATGAAGAATTAATCGACTTAAAAGAACCAAACGAACCGCTAGACTGAAAAAGTCCTCCTTCTGTACGATACACAATTTTATTTTCGCCGCTTGCTACCTGAGTCACAATTTCACCGTTAATCGACGGAAGCAGTGTTAAGGTATCGGCATCATCATCGTATACAAAAGCGCCACCATCTACACCCACCACCACTTTATGTGTATTTTCGGGTAAAACATACAACGAGGTGATTGCTAAATCTAAACCATTGCGACGAATAGGAATAACTCTCGACCAGGAGTCGGCATTATTATTGGAACGGTACACACGGCCAAAACTTGCCGCATATAAAATTTTGGGACTTTTAGGATGAAAGGCAGCAGCCGTAAATTCGTTACCCGTGGGGCTAATATCGTTAAACCCCTTGGTATAAGATCCTTTATAAACACGTCCTTCCGATAAAATAAGTAATCCACCACGTTCAGACTGAGTAACATTGTCGATGGGACCCTCATCAAAGGAATATGATTGAGTCTCGTGTTCATAATACGATTTTTTAACACCTACATAAATTTCCTTCTCTTCATCGTGTTCGCCATTTTTAACGGTTAGTTTATAGGTATGGCTGCTACCAGGCGAAATTGCTTTACTGCCGTTTTCTTCCACTGCACTGCCATCTAAATAAATTTTTGCAGCATCTTCCGTTTCCCAAGATAATGAAACTGATTCACCGGGCTTGATGCACGTGACATCGGCCTTAAAAAAATTAATTTTAGGAGTAAGAATAGGATCAACAACCACATCAGGTGTTGGATCCGGATCGGGAATAGGATCGGGATCTGGTGCAGGATCTGGATCGGGATTTGTATCAGGATCAGTTTCTGTATTATCATCCGTATTATCAGACTCATCAGGAGTTTGAGTGCCGTCATCGGTAACAACAGGACTTTTATGGCCCGAATCGCAACCCCACAAAACCAGTACAATTCCAAAACTAAAATATAAAAATATTTTTTTCATACTATTTACCTTTAGCGGTTAAAATTAAATACATGGCTACCGCCATACTGCAAACCTAACGATAAAGTGTGCTGATTGCCGCTGGAAAGCGAACTCACTTCATGAGAACCATCTACAAGCTGTGCCGCATAACCCGCATAAATACCAAATCCTGGAGCTTTGGGAATATGAGCTACAGCCGCTAGCTCAAAACCATGTGTAACCGCAAAGTCAGAATATAAAGGCTTGTCCCCCGGCGTCCTTACAGCTTTATCTTTAACACCATAATACGTGTAACCTGCAGTAACCGTAGCCAGGTCGTGCACTTGATATGAAGCAGTTACATCAGCACCGGTGCCGGTAGTGATAACACTTCCCAATTCATCGCTCTTAATTTCTTGTCGGTTAAAAGAAAAACCGGCACCTAAAGTAAGAGGCCCCAAAGTTTGTCCAAAAGTAAAACCAAGCCCGCCCTTATCCCCCACATGTTCTCCATTAGAATTTAGCCTATCAGGGCCTGTATCAGGCGTAATATCCATTCCAAACAAATTGATACTGGTGCTGGCTTTGGTTAAATGATATTTCCCCGCCTCATATCCCCACGTATAACCCACTTGCGGATTGATAGCCCACGAACGACTGCCAGCAAAACCACCATCGGGCCCAGATGTTAAAGCAACGCGCAAACCGGCAACCTGAGGCGGTTCGTAAGCAAAACCCAGTTGATAACCATATTTGATTAGCCACAAAGTGGCCCAGTTGGGGCCATCAAAAAAACTGTTTCGAGATGTATACAACGTAGTGCCATCCGAAAAAACGGTGGAATTAAAATTGTAGGGATAAACGTTATCGTCTTGCGCTAACACACCACCAAAAAAGCTAAGGCCAATGGGATTATATTTTACGGCAAGGCTTAATTTAGGAATACCAATGTTGTCTTTATAAACATTAAAACGACTTCTGGCATATTTAAGACGATCATAAGGACCACCCAAAATAGTGCCTTCATCACCACGAAAGCTGTCAATCCCCATCATCAACTTAAACGAAGCCGTCACATCTACTTTACCACCCGCTAAATTGTTAGCATTTAATGTGGTATAAAAGGTTCCTGCTCCCGAAAACGGCGCATTAAAAGGCTCGTCAGACCAGTGACCCGCAATATAACCTTCTACAAAACCACCCACCGTTAACGATATATCGGGAGACGTGTCTTCTTCTGCTGGAGGCGGCGGCAGAGCAGGCACTGCTTCTTCTTCATCTAAATGCTGTTCCACAGGCATGTCGGGAAGCTGTGGCAAGTTCAATTGAATGGATGGAGCCCGACGATCGGCAAGTTTAAAACTAAAATCGGGTATTGTTGTTCCAGGTCTTAAAAAAGATACAGGGGGTGACATATAATATCCTCATTAAATAGCACACACATTCCCCCTGCAGGCTGGTTACGCAACATTAATGCCAAGCTGTTTTTTTAAAAAAATGTTTTTTTTCGGTAACTTATAAAATTGAAACAACATGAAAATGCGCTTTAAATGCTCTATCGATAGGCAGGTGCATCTATTTTAGGCACACATTCCATTAGTTTTTGTTAACTGGAACACTTTTAAAATTACTGTACGTTAGAAAACATCATGAAACCAAAAACATTAGCCATCGGTCTTTTTCTTGCTGTGATGTACATCGTACCACTTTCCTCACTTACGTATAAGTACTACGCAAAACAGGCTAAAGTGGAGCAGCACCATCTCCATAAAGAGATGAAGAAAAAAGAAGCCGTATAAGCAAAACAAAAAACTTTCTTCCCTCCCCCAAAACTCATATAACCTTCCTTGGATCTTAACCAAGGAGGGTTATTATGGGTCTCGCTAAAGAATTTAAGGAATTTGCAGTAAAAGGAAATGTAATGGACATGGCCGTGGGCGTCATTGTAGGCGGCGCTTTTGGAAAAATTATCACCTCGCTTGTAGGCGATGTGATTATGCCCCCCATCGGCAAACTATTGGGAAATCTCAATTTTAAGGATTTATTTTTAAGTTTAGACCCCACCAAAACTGAGGGTATTACTTCTCTTGCCAAAGCCCAAGAAACGGGCGCTGCTGTTATTGCCTACGGTTCATTTATCAACACCGTACTCGATTTTACTATTGTAGCCTTTTGCATTTTTATGATGGTAAAAACTATCAACCGTTTAAAACGCGAAAAACCGGTAGAAATTGTCCCTACTACTAAAGAATGCCCACAATGCTTAAGTATCATCCCTATTAAAGCCACAAAATGTGCCCATTGCACTTCTACAGTTTAAAAAATGTGTACTAAAATTGTTATTTAATAGAACTAAAAAATAAAAAATATATATAAATTATATATTTACATGTTTTAGTGTGTACTATAGTATACTAAAAAAATCAAAATAGCTTGCCCTGCATAGTTACTTTCCCCTATAGTAACCCCATGCACAAGCCTCCTTCCATCTCGGTTTTTAGCTACACCAACTACCGGGAATTTTTAAAAGACTGGTATCAGGCCACTAAAAGCAGCCGGGCCTCCATGTCGTTTAGAACTTTTTCGGAAAGAGGAGGATTTAAATCAACAAATATCCTGAAGTTTGTCATGGAAGGCAAACGCAACTTAACCGAAGATAGTATTGTTAAATTTGCAACAGCTCTCAAACTAAATAAACAGGAAAGCGATTTTTTTAGAAACTTGGTTTATATGAACCAGGCCGAAAGCCATGATGCCCGTGATAATCATTATAAAAAAATGCTGCAGTCTAAAAAATATGGAAACTTAAAACCAATCGAAAAAAACCAGTACGAATTTTACTCGGCCTGGTATCACCCGGTTGTTCGCGAGTTAGTTTGCCAGGACGAATACAAGGGAAACATAGCATGGCTCCTTTCTCGCATTCATCCCTCTATTACCGAAACTCAAGCGCTTAAATCGATAGAAGTTTTAGAAAATCTGGGTTTTATCCGTAAAAAAGATGGGAAATATGAACAACATGAAACTTTAATCACTACCGGGCCTGAGTCGGCGTCTATCGCTCTTCATAATTATCATCAAAACATGTTGACGCTAGCCAAAGAGCTCTTACCTCTTGTTCCAGCAGCTAAAAGAGATGTGAGTGCACTCACTCTGGGCGTAGCCTCACACAAAATACCCGAGCTTAAAAAGAAAATTCGGGAATTTCGTGAAGACATTTTAAAATTTGTATCGCAAGACAACAAAGCGGACGAAATTGTAGCCTTAACACTGCAACTTTTTCCATTAACAAAATAATGAAACACTTTTTTTACATTTTATTTTTATTGTTTATTTTAAATGCCTGCGGCAGCGCTGGTGGTGTGGAAGCCGGCAATCCACCCGACTTGCCCACAACGCGCAATGTTATTGGAACGCTTACCGGGCCTGGTGCATCCATCACGGCCACATCACGTACCATTGGCGATGATTGTGGGGCCGATACTTTAATTGCCACCAATTCACTAGCCGAAACAATAACAGCAAGCGTTGGAAGCGATTGCTCTTTCTCTATCACATTAGATATTGGCAAGGCATATGCGTTAGCTTTATTAAAAGATGATACTTTTATAGCCAGCTTCATTTTTAACAACACTCTCTCCACCATTAGTTCCATCACATTAATTATCGCAGACGGAACTGACGACATCGATTTAGGCAATATTACTATTAATGGTAACCGCGCCAGCTGCGAGCTAGAAATTGAGCAGGAAGATAATGATTGTGATTTGGATGGTTACCCCGATGGCTTCGATGATGACGAAAGTTGTGATGATAACAATGATGAAGGCGATGGCGGCAGCGATGACGAAACCGATGCTAGCATTTTGGAAGTATCTCCACGCAACGGAGAAAATGAGGTTTCAATTGATGAAGAAATTGAAGTACGCTTTGCTTGCACCTTAGACGAAGCCACAGTCAACAACACTACATTCTCTATTACAGACGATTTAGACAATACGATTAGCTGCACATTTGATATTGAAGACGACCAAGTTAGCTGTGAGCACGCCACCAATTTTGATTTAAACACTGTTTATACAGTAACTCTCAGTGGTATTACCTGTAACGACGCAACAGAAATTCCTGAAACGAGTTGGAGTTTTACTACAGAAACAGAAAACGATTAATTTTTTTCCTGTGCTGTTTGGCCGGCAAACAACACAGGGCATTAAACCTGCAGAATAATCTGCAACAAAGGAGAACCTTATGAAACCCACATCATTATTAACCAAGGCAGGTCTTATTGCCGGCCTTATTTTTACCGTAGCCTGCGGCAGCGCAGGCTCGGGATCATCAAGCGATGGAACACGTAGTTTAACAGGAAGCGTAGACGGAGGTGCGGGTAGCGTTTCTACACGTAGCGCCGGCGGCGCTCCCGATTGCGTGGCCGATACTGTTATTGCTACCTCCTCATCTAGCGACACCATTACAGCTGATGTTGCAACAGACTGCTCATTTAGCATGAGCTTAAACCTAGACACTGCTTACATTTTAAGCTTTGCCAAAGACGATGCCTTTGTGGCCACTCTCATTTTTGATTCGGGTGCTGTAGGCTTAAGCACTTCTACCATCAACGTAACTATTGGCAGCAGCGCTATCGACTTAGGGCTCATCACCTTTAGCGGTACAGTAGCTACCCCAACCAATAATCCCTTGCACGATTGTGATTCAGATGATGATGGAACCGATGATTATGATGATAACGATGATGACGGTGACGGACATCACGATTTAGATGAAGATGATTGCGACTACGACGGCTATTCGGATGATTACGATGATGATTCTTCATGCTCATCCGAAACACATGATGGCGACTACTTTCGCCGTGTAAAACCGCATAGCGGCGATGGTGATGTGGATTTGGATCAAACCATTAAAGCCTATCCTACCTGCGAAGTAGATGAAAGCAGCATTACTTCTGAAACCTTTACGGTGGAAGATGGTGACGGGAATCCCGTTAGTTGCACTTACACGGTTTCCAGCGATGACGACATGAGTATCCGTTGCGAACATGACACCCCTTTAACAGCTAACACCGATTACACAGTACATATTGAAGGTGTCACATGCGTAGGAGGAGATCCAATTGAAGGTGTAACCTTTACTTTTACCACTCAAGATGGTGAAAGCGATGGATCAAGTGGCGAAGACGAATTAGATGATAATTCGGGCCACGGCGGCGATGACAATTCGGATGACGATTCCGACGACCATGGTGACGATTCTAGCGATGACGATAGTGATGACTAAGATGTAAACTCTGAAAAATCCCCCTCCTCGTGAGGGGGATTTTTATTTTTGCTCAAAAAGAGAATTTAAGCTTTTGTCTTGTTTTAAATTTGCAAATGTTTCAGCTACAACATCAGCATCACTAATTAAACCCAATTGTCTTAAGCGATTGACAACATCAAGTACCAAATCAATGGTTTGCTGCGGAATAACATAACCATTTGGCAAAGAACCATCTCCAACAGCCATTTCAAGCTCATAAACAGCTTTTATTAAACCTCTTTCACACACCTTCTTTAGCGCTTCTACATAACGCTCATACTCTGCTGCATTCCCAGAAAGAGCATCAACTATTCTTCTTGAAGTCTGTGCCAACAAACGCACACCCAAAAGTTCTTCCACATCCTCTAATGGATGTCCCGAAGCATCACTCTTTTCTGCCATCAACAAACGTTGGTCTAACGTCGCCATCTGCTCATCAAGTCCTTCTGTAATTTTTCCTTCAAGAACAAGGGTAATAACCCGTAAATCTTGCAAAGCCACCCACACTTGATAATGCACATGATCATCCAATACACCCTGGGGAACTATGTAGGAAAACGGATCCAATTCTTGAGGGGCTACGACATCAAGCGTAACGCCCAAAAAAGACGAACCAACAACATCGTCATTACCCAAACCTTGGTCTATTTGATCGTCTACTAAAGTTTTAATATCAGCTTGTGTTGGAAACAATAAGGGAGGCTTACCTTGTAGGTCGCGGCCCACATTAATAATAGCCAATGTATTATCTAAATACTGTCCCCACACACCCGCTATCCAACGTAATTCATCTATTGTTAAAGAATCACGAGTTTGAAGAAAAGTACGAATAGAATCATTTAATGCATCATCTTCTTGTTTGGCCGGTACAGCAGCCTCTATATTTTTACCTTGTAACACATCCCTCACACCAATGAGGCCTGCCATTAAATCTTCAACTTCTTCAATACCCACAACATCTTCATTCGCATAGCCTGCACCTTGTGCATCAGCAGCATCCTGCAATACGGTTACTGCAAATTCCAAAACGGCAATCACACGCTCACGCTCATCATCGCCAACAACATCTTGTAAAAACTGGAACCGAGGCGAACTTGAATTATTTCTGGCACGGTCAATAATGAGTTCTAATAATTTGATTGCTACCAAATCCGACTCATTCAACTCCTCAGTTTTTACAGGTGCATCCAAAACCTGATCAGAGGCCCTATCGCGCAACACTCCAGCATTAAAATAATTAATTGTGGCCACAGCCAGCTCGCGTGCTGCTTCTACAGAATTATCACCACGGATAAAAGCCTGCCAGGCCTTTACCAAGGCTACCTGATGCGCCGGAATACGTACGGCCGCACCGCCTCCGGTAATGGTATCACCAGCATAAGGGTCGGTTTCTTGAAGCGCTGCTGCCAATTGAGCAGGAGTTAACGGCACACCTACTTCGTCATTGGGAATGGGAGACAAAGGCATAAAAACATGCAACCACAAAATATGAAAAGCTTCTCGTGGTGAAATTTCGCCAGAAGGATTGGTTGTAGGATAAAGCCTAACCACTGTTCTATACATTCTACTTAAATCAGATCCGGGAGAAATGGGATTTATAACTCGTTCTGTATCGGCATCACGCAATTCGGCAGCTGCCTGCAAATGAAATTCTACCTGAGATAAAATATCTGCTGTATTTGCATGACCAGTCTTTAACTCCTGCCCAATCATATAGGCCATTAAAATATGTACGGTATATCTTTCACGAGACGTAACGGGGTTTAATCTTGAAAAAGTTAAATTATCTTGTGGAAGTTGACCTTCTAAAACCCCAACAGACTCCATAATATCAATGAGCGCATTATAATCACCGCTATCCCATGCCGCTTCAAACAAAGTTTTTAGCTGAACAACAAACTCGCTTGTATCAAAAGTAAATCTGGCACCTTCTAAAAAGCAACTCACAATCTCTGCCAGTTCGTGTACGGCAGCAGAAACTGCAGTTTGTTTACCTTCAGTCACATCCGACATGAGTAAAACAAAAGCATCATGTGCAGCCTCTAAATCTTCTTGAGTTTGATATAGATGATAGGCTCTCGATATCCAAGATCCTTGCGATATAACGCTCACTCTTTCGGCAATTTCGCCAGCTATTAACACTTGGTCATTCTCTAAATAAAATTCTACCAATTCTTCAGCCAACACCTGGAGCGATACCGGTAAATCGACAATATCTACATTTAGATCGTTTCTTATAGAATCAAGCGCTGTAAAAACTTGGCTGGCTGTAGCAATAAAAATATCTTCTCTTTGCTTATCACTTAATGAGCGCTCTGGCTCTGTACCCGAAATAACGCGTGCAAACAGTTGTGTTGTTACCTCAATAGCTCTTTCCAAATCGGGAGGCGAAAGTGGACCTGTAACTGTCCATACAGTAGTATCACCAGGGGGCAAATGCTCTGCCTGAAGGGTTAACACATCTAATTCTTCACTCAGTACATCACTCAAACTATCTCCCCTTAAACGCATACCAGCTACTTTTAAAGCTCTTAAGGCAATTTCCAAACGGTATAAAGCTTCCTCTTCTAAAGAAACATCATAGGCGCCCTCATTGTCCCCCACAACAGCAGCATCGTCTACTGGATCATCATTATCCGCCGACATCATTGGCACAACTGGAGGTTCTTCACTCTCTTCTTTTGGTTTACTAACAGGCTTAGGTATTACTCTAATGGGTTGTGGAGGCTCACTCGGGTTATCCAGAGGCTTCATAATTTGAGGGCCATTTTCATCCTCTTCTTCCACAGGTAAAGGGGGCGGGTTAAACGGATTGTCCATTACCGGCAGCTCATATAAACGCTCAAGTACATCCCCCACATTTTCACCCTCATCTGTAGTGATTGTTTCAAATTCAGGGTGTAGTTTTTCTATCCATGTCCAAGCCAATACCCATACTTCGTCAGGCACTTCTCTAGCTTGAAGCGCCGGTATTCTTCTATTAAAACCAGCATAGGCTGCATCCAGCCCTTGTTCTTGAAAGGTGATGTGCGAATTGGTAACCAAACTCATTAAATGACGAAAATCATCTTCTGTTAAAACATCACCATCTTCCGTGGTAAAACCAATAAATACTTCTCTAAATTTGTAACTGTTGATCCCTACATCTTGCAAGTCAGCCATTGTTCTACCTTCGTTTTCCATGGCCGACCAATCTGGTTTAGGGGGTGCAAAAAATAAGGGGGCAGGGCCACCGGCAAGTAAACCGAGCCCAACTAAAACCCCGGGAGCTGATTTTGTAACAATAAAGCGTGCTGCAGCCGGAAGTGAAGGCATGAGCCTAAAACCATCACCAGGTCTCATTTTTAAAAGAGATTCCAGATTAAATGAGCCTTTAAAACCTTCTCGCATCCAATACTGGGCTGCAGGCCCTACAAACCCTAATAAACTTAAAGGCCCCATATCGGCTTGTAACACAACAGGCTCAGTAACAGCCTTGTCGGCAGACACTTCTTCAAGAGAAGAATCAATACATTCATTAGGAGGCGCAATATAAATATCTACATCGGTTGATTGAGTAACAGGAGGCTCTTCACTTGTCGAAGATTCTGGATAAGAGAATTCATTCTCATAAATAAAATCATCCGTTGGAGATTCAGGATAAATTGGTAAATCGGGAGAACCCATATTTTTTGTGAAACAAGTAAATTTTTGCCGGCATGCCCTGCCCGCAAAATGCCCAGTTTAACAATTATCGGTAGTTAGCAGATTTTGTTGCGTGAAAAATACAGAAAACAACCACCCTTATTAACGGGCTTCTCTCAATAATTCCGCGGCTCTTTCTCGTTCTTCCCGGGTGGCTTCTTCCTCAGCGCGGGCTCTTTCGGCTGTGATGCGGGTTTCTTCTTCCACAATACGTTCTTTGCGTAATTGCCAAGACAACGCCACCAAGGCCGATAGAGTCTCGGTACCTACCGTCAGTTTTAAACTTTCTAAATTATTGGACCGATCACTCAAAACAGCATCAAAAACAGTTAAAATAATACCCGCTTCTCTTTCGCCCATATTGCTGGTTCTTAAACTAAAACGCACCGAAGCCGATACCGTATCTATCAGTTGATACGTTTCTTTATCTCCGCTAACGGCTAACGCGCGCCGGGTGGCCATATAACGTTCGTAATCATTATCGTAATTTTGAGGATCTATTTTTATTTCTTCCCATAATTCATTCAAAGAACGAGGGAGCGAATTTTTAGTGCCTTCAGAACGAGAAGGCGCATCTTGCTCACGAGACGCTATGGGTGTTTCTTGAGAAGACGTTGCAGCACGAGAACCGCCACCTCCACCGGGGGACGGATCTTTGGGACCTTCAGGCTCATCATTAATTAACCGATAGATATTATCGCGCGTTTCAAGTGGGTTACCGGCCACATACAACGTTCTTATTTTTTCTAAAATCTTATCACGGTTTTTATCGGCACATATCCAATCCAACACACGTGCCTGATCTAAAAGATCAGCCAGCATCAGCTCGCGCCTTACAGCCTCCCACATTTCATAGTCGTCACGCATAACACCCGTAGAATCGGGATGATTCAGATAATAATCAATTAAATCCATATGAGCCGTATAACTACGTACGGCATCCATGTAAGCAGGAAAACTTTGCGGACGCGGATAAATACGCATGGCTTGATCAAAATAAACAAGATGTCTTTCTAATACGGGTGGTAATGCTAACCCTTTTTCCCTCAGTGCAATAATGGCATCTTCTTCAAACGAAAAAGCTCTCACTTCGTTATGTTCTATACCACTTAAGCCATAGGCAATTACTCTCAACTCTTCAACAGCCCTGTACCATTTATTAAAATCGTCTTCATTCTCAACAAAACGAAGACCTCCTCGTAAAATTGCACCCGCCATCCCAAAAACTTCCGCCGATTGATAAGTACCGTAATAGACAGAACCCTTTACTCCAGGAGCGGGTCTTAGGCCCCAATCACCACATAAAACATCATAAGCCTCGGTGGTGTCGGCCTGTCCACGCAGATTAACATACAGCATTTGCATTTCTTCAAAGGAAGTAACCCACTGGGGCAATGATTTTTTAAAAATCCCATCCAACCAATTTCCAAAAACTCCGTTACGTTCATTTTTTTCATTCACTTGGCTGGGGTTATCAACTTGCCACAACTTAAGAATAGCGGACAAAACTTTTAATTTATCATCAGACGAGCGAGAGCTCATAATAGCAGGCATAAGAAAATAAATAGATATTCCAAAACGCCCTTCATATTCAGGGGTTTCTGGCCAGGCACTGAGCACGCGACGCTCATCTGGCGGCATGGCGTAATAAGCGTCCCTCAACTCTTGAGGGCTCATCCGCATAACGTCGTCCACAAAATTTAAGGCTCTTCTTGCTTTTTCTTCTTCCGACAAATTGGGATCTACAAATAAATTATCCCATACCGTCACCTCTTTACGAAATAAAGGTCTATCATTTCCCTCAACCGGAGCCACAACATCCATTTCTACTTGTTGAGGGGTTTGCACTCTTATCAACACATCTAAATCTTGAATAGTAACAGCAGAAATTTTATAAAAATAGGAAGGCGCATCTTCTTCTAATTGATGAACTAAAGTTCTTCTTGTATCTCGCCGTAATGTAACCTCATCAAAAACTTCTTCGGTTAGAAGCCTAAACAACGAAGAGCTACTGTATAGTTTTTGTAAATAAGGATTATAAACTATTGAATGAACAAAAACTACGGAGGTCTCCATATGATATGCAGCCCTTAAGGCTGCTGTCATCAAAGTTTTTTCCATTAAATCACCAATTCCCTGATATCTATATTCAGGGAGAACAAAACCAAATTTGAGCGTTACCACTAATCCATCGGCTGTGTTTTCTGTTTCAAAATCATATTCGGCAACAACTTTTCCGTCTCTCTCAACAAAAAAATCTAAACTCACAGAGTTCCCACTGGCGTGCAAAATATTTTCGGCAATTAATGTAGAAATTTCGGCTTCATTACCCTGCCTAATAACCAAATCATCTTCTTCAATTTCTTTATTGCGTAATTCATCTTCAGCCAAATCAAATTCATATTGAGCTAGAGCTGTTAAACGTTCTCTGGGAAGAGGCCTAGAAACGCGCGCAGATGCCTCCCGTGTATCGGCATCAAAAAGATTACGAATAAAATTTAAAGCATCGGTATAAGACAACTCTAACAAACCATAAGGTTCCTCAACTAGAGACGGAATTTGAGACCGAACCACAAAATACTCAAGCCCCCTAAATTGGGAACCGCTAACAAGAGAGGGATATAGAGCCGTTAACTGTTGTAAGGCTTGGGCGGCTTGGTACGCACGATTGGCCAAATCATCCGGAATCAATCCGTCACGCGCCGCCAGAGCTAACTCGTGCGCCAGTTCGGTAAAATTAATACCCAAATCATCGCTAATTTGAGGTTCCACTTGCTCGGCACTTATAAAACCCTGCGCCAACGCCCGTGCTTGTTCAATTGTAAGTGTAGGATTGCCCATATTCCCTAAACTATTTTCTGCCCAGAAAATAGCGGGGACTTATCGGATGGAATGTAAAAAAGTTGCTTACTTCTCTAGCCCTTGCAACACTCTAATACGCCGCATGAGTTCTTTAAAAAAAGCATCCATCTGCACACGTACTTCTGAGCCTTCCAAAACTCCCAAAGCACGGCTAATGGCTTCAAAGGTACACATCCCCCCTTCCCGCTGGTTACGGCGCAAATGATAAAGCGACGGCGCATCCATGGGCACCACCACACGTCGCATTTCTTTAAGCACAGGAGTTTTTTTAACTATCTTGAGCGCCTGCGACCACGTCCCATCCGGCACAAAAAGCCGCACCGGTTTGGTAAAAGTTTTACATAGATCTTGCGTTAACACCGGAGCACTATCGTGCGGAAATAGCAGCAAATTTTCAAATTCATCCGTCACTAAATCATCAACCTGTAGAGGAATTTGATTGATATGCCCACGATAACGGATGATGGCATCCGGCACCACCTTGGGAATAAAAAATCCCGTGTTCGACATGTTGCGAAACTCCCCATACTGCATCACCACCACCACACTGGTATTCACTTTAAGCTTAGGTAAAAGCGCGCACATGCATACTTCTAGCGCCATTCTGCAGCCCATGCAGCGTATCACTTTACTATGTTTGGGGGCTCGTCTTGTCATAACAAATAAAAAACTTATATTTTATATATACTTACAAAGTTAAATGTATTCAACTGAATACCTTTTTTATCTTATAAGCTTGCGCTTTAAGTGTATTGGATTACAGTAGAACCATGCCAAAGTCAGCATCACCAGTAAACTTATTTGACTACAAAGACTACCGCAAATTTTTGCACGATTGGTTTATTGCTGCTAAATCTGCCCGTGGGTCTTTTTCGTACCGGGCGTTTTCGATGCGCGCCGGATTTTCTTCCCCCAATTTTTTAAAACTGGTGATGGAAGGCCAACGCAACCTTACCGAAGAAAGCTTGCCCAAGTTTATGCAGGGCTTAAAGCTTAACAAGCAAGAGCAGGATTTTTTTACTAATTTGGTGTTTTTTACGCAGGCCGATACGCACGAGAAAAAAGATTTTTATTACAAAAAACTGCTGCAGTCTAAAAAATATTCCGAGCTCAAACCGCTGGAAAAAGAGCAGTACAACTATTACGCCACCTGGTACAACCCCGTTATTCGAGAATTAATTGTTTCCAAAGATTTTGACGGCACACCCGAATGGCTGGCCTCCAAAATATTCCCGGCTATCACCCCGCAACAGGCCGCAAAATCTATTGAGGTGCTCGAAAAACTGGGCTTTATTGAAAAAACCGCCAGCGGCCGCTACAAACAGGCTTCTCCTTTAGTGACTACAGGACCCGAATCGCTCTCACTTGTCCTCTTGAATTATCATAAAAACCTGCTAGAGCTCTCCCAAACCATCATGCCAATCACTCCCAGCGACACACGGGATGTATCGTCGCTTACCTTAGGAATTGCTAAAGGCCGGATGGCGCAACTTAAGAAAAAGATTCAGGAATTTCGGCAGGAGGTTTTAAAACTGGTATCTAACGATACCGAACCCGAAGAGGTGGTACTCCTTAATATGCAGCTTCTCCCCGTTACTATGGAAGGAGCCAAGCAACCTTTTTTAGCCCCTGCCGATAAGGCAGGAACCAAATAGGTTCCGTCATCGCGGGCTTGACCCGCGATCTAGTTTTAGATCGCGCATCAAGTGCGCGATGACAAATACACATCATGAAAAAATATTTTCTCATCTTATTATTACTAACCTCGTTCATTTCCTGCGCCGGCACTTCGGGTGGTTCTTTTGGCGGCTCCGAAGCAGGCAACCCTCCTCCGGCTATTACCGGCACCGTACCCAGTAGCGGCGTACCTGCAGCCCTTACAAAATCAATCACCAAAACAACCAATGGTTGTATTGCCGATAAAATTATTGCTACCAATTCGGCAGGAGAAGAAACCATTGGTGATATCGACAACACCTGTAATTACAATTTTACCGTACCCGGCAACAAAGCGTACAAATTAGCGCTGTATGATGGTTCTACCCTGGTTGCTGCATTTGAATTTAATGGTGGCTATGCCACAGGGCTTGCCTACTTTTTAATTGCCGATGACATTAGCGTGATGGCCATGGGCAATATTACCGTTAATAGCGGCATTGCTACACCACAAAACGAACCCACTGCGCTGGACGACTTTGACGACGACAGCATTGTTGATTTTGATGATGCTGACGATAACGAAAATAATATTAATGACATTGACGAACCCGATTGCGATCAGGATGGATTCCCAGACAGCTACGATTTGGATACCGATATTTGCATTGATGATGACGGCGATAGTATTATCAATTCATTTGATAACTGCCCAACTGTTGCCAATAGAGATCAATCCAATAATGATAAAGACCTAGATGGCAACGCCTGCGATGCCGATGATGACAACGACGGCATTTTAGATGATGGCGACGGCTCGGGCACTATTGGCGATTCGGCCTGCTATTACGGTTTCACTTTTTCGGCAGCCCCTGTACCCTGCGACGATAATTGTCAATTTACAGCTAACTCTTCCCAAATGGATTCCGATCAGGATGGCATTGGTGATGCGTGTGATTTATAGGAGAACAATATGGGAACACCTAAAGCTCAACCCGTTCAACAAACATCTACTGATCTTCCACCATCTCCAGCACACGCCGATGAAACAACGCTTGATGACTTATACGATCAATTCCCCCCACAGAGCAGTGATTTAACTCTCAATCTTTTTGACATGAATACTTACGGAGTTTTTACTGCACCCGATGTAAAAGAAAGAATGGATGGCATCCGTTACGCCGTGGATTTTGACGCCAACGGCAATGGTGTTCCTGATGCCGATGCTGTAACTATGCAGGAAGTGTTTTTGCGACGCCCACAACGGGTAGTACGTGATTATGTAGACAGCCATTTTCAGCGCTATATCCCTTCCCAGTTACAAGGACGTGTTATGCCGAGTGGCCTTGCCATGATGGCCCGCTATCCTATTTTACAACAGCATTTTCAAAATTTTCCCCGCTGCTCAACAGCTAACTGGGACTGGTTTGCAAATAAAGGCATTGCCCATATTCGCTTTAAACACCCTACTCTGGGCATCATCGACCTTTTTACCACCCATACACAGTCGGCTTATGACTCTACCGACCAATATAGCCAGCAACGCATTGAACAATTACGCGTAATACAAACCTTTATCAAAGCCCATTCCAGCCCCAATCATCTCACTATTTTGACAGGTGACATGAATATGGTACGTGATTCTGCTGAATATGCGCAGGCCCAACGACTTCTTCCCGGCTTTGTAGATGTTATTGATGAAAAATATGATCATAATCCGCCCTATTCTTATCGCCGCAGTAACCGTTACGTATGTCCGGATGGGAATAATGAAGGATGTCCTAATCGAGAAGAAGCACTGGATTATATTTTTGT
>JAIBAG010000026.1 GCA_019695305.1 bacterium | reverse complement strand
TGGCCCCTAGCCTTTAAAATCGCGATCGTTTCTCGTTCAATTAAAGTAAATTGATAGTAGTTTTTACCCATATCCACTCAGAATACTCATCTATTCTAAGTGGTGCACTTGCTTATTGAACCCAGGATTTACATCAAGATACTCTGCTGGTTCCGCCCGGCTCATATCATTACAGTAAGCATCCCAAGGTTGGTCTTCGTTACCATCTACATAAAGGATTTGGGGCCCGTTTGAAACAGATTCACCCTCTTCCTCGGCTATATCTCTGGCTTCGGCGCAGGTTTCGGGGAAGGAAGTGCTGCTTGCTGGAGGAGGGGCACATCCAAAAATGCCCGACATTCCCAGGTAGCCCACGGTAGTGGGTACGGCTACAGCACTTATAAGCATAAAAGACAGTAATTTAAACCAACGACGTAAAAGCATGAATCCCCCTTTGTATGAATAGATAATGATACGGAAATTTGAGGTGTTGGGAAGGGTTATTTTGAGGGACTCCTTGGTTGACAAACTTGGGTGGGGCCTGTATAGACCCATCCTTTGTTGCACGGGGTTGCTGCTTGCTTCATGAAGCGGCTGCCCTTGAGCTTTACTCAAGGACAAGTCGCGTGTAACAAAACCGGTTATCTTTGATAACCGCTTTAGTAACACGCGGCTGCCCTAAAGGACGGCCTTGGAACTTTTCTTTTATACGCGGCTGTAGCTCAGCTGGATAGAGTACTTGACTACGAATCAAGTGGTCGCAGGTTCGACTCCTGCCAGCCGCGCATTTCTTGCGGGAGCGGCCCTTTTTAAGGGCTGGTACCGTTAGAAATGCGCTGTACTTTTACTTGAAATGAAATTTCAAATAAAAGTGCGCGCATTTGCCACAGATCTGTGGATAAGTTTTTTCAAAAAAAATAAAAAAATACGCCAACAATGTTGACATTTTTGTGTCACTCCTCTAGTCTATTTTTCCAGCCAGTACTAAGTTAATCCAATAATTTGAAAACAAAAATGGGTTCGCGGATGTTGCGGACTTAACCGGGAGGCCTTTTGGCGCACAAAGTAAAATATATTTTTGTAACAGGTGGGGTAGTTTCGTCTTTGGGTAAGGGGTTAGCTGCAGCCTCTATTGCGGCACTTCTCGAAAATCGCGGGCTTAAGGTTTCTATGCAAAAGCTCGACCCCTATATTAACGTAGATCCCGGTACCATGAGCCCTTTTCAGCATGGTGAAGTGTTTGTGACCGATGATGGCACCGAAACCGATCTCGATTTGGGCCATTACGAACGCTTTGTTAATATAACCACCAGCAAACTTAATAACGTTACAACCGGCCGTATTTATTATTCGGTTATCGAAAAAGAAAGACGGGGAGAATATTTGGGAAGTACTGTTCAGGTTATTCCTCATATTACCGACGAAATTAAAGGTTGTATTGTAAAAGCCTCAAGTGATGTAGATGTGCTTATTGTAGAAATTGGTGGCACTGTTGGTGATATTGAAAGTTTGCCATTTTTAGAGGCTATCCGTCAGTTTCGTTTTGATGTGGGTGCCGAAAATGTTCTGTATGTTCATTTAACCTTGGTTCCTTATATTGCAGCAGCCGAAGAATTAAAAACCAAACCTACCCAGCACAGTGTTCAAAAGCTGCGTGAAATTGGTATTCAGCCCGATATTCTTTTATGCCGTACTACGCACAATTTAAATAAGGACATTAAAAAGAAAATTGGTCTTTTTTGTAATATTGCGCCCGAAAGTGTGATGACGGCGCGTGATGTGAAATCTATTTACGAAGTGCCACTGTGTTTGCACGAAGAGGGCATTGATAACAAAATTGTAGAAAAACTAAATATTTGGACTCGTAGCCCTAAGCTTGATGAATGGAAAAAGCTGGTAGGTACTATTAACAGTTTGGCTCATCAGGTTACCATTGCGGTGGTGGGCAAGTATGTTGGATTGGCCGATGCCTATAAAAGTTTGAATGAAGCTTTAAAACACGCGGGTTTTGCCAATAATGCTCAAGTAAATCTTAAATTTGTAGATTCTGAAACATTAGAAGATGAAGCTCTTGACGTGAATGAAGTGTTTCAAGGATGCTCGGGCATTTTAGTGCCCGGCGGGTTTGGTGATCGTGGTGTAAATGGAAAAGTTCGTGCTATTCGTTACGCGCGTGAAAATAAAGTGCCGTTTTTTGGCATCTGTTTGGGGATGCAGCTTGCTGTGGTGGAATATGCGCGCAATGTTTTAAATTACGAAGGGGCCAATAGCGTTGAGTTTGATAGCCATACTAAATATCCCGTGATTGCCCTCATGCAAGAGCAAAAGGCTGTGATTAACAAAGGGGCCACCATGCGTTTGGGGGCCTATCCGTGCGTGCTTGAAAAAGGAAGTCATGCTTTTCAAGATTATGGCGAAAAACAGATTTCGGAACGCCATCGTCACCGCTACGAGTTCAACAATATCTTTAGAGATGCCTTTCAGCAGGCGGGGATGGTGTTTTCAGGAACCTCACCCGATAACAAACTTGTTGAAATTATTGAACTAAAAGACCATCCCCGTTTTGTAGCCTGTCAATTTCACCCCGAATTTAAGTCGCGTCCCATGGCGCCGCACCCCTTATTTCACCATTTTATCGAGGCCGCCTGTCAGTATATGGCCAAGGAAAATTGGCGGGATCTCAAAGGGGAGTCAAAAATTCAATCAAAAGAAGATGCTGTTGACAAAAAGAAGGCCTCCCTTTAACATTGGCTTTATATTTGCAAGTAAGTGAAAAAACCATGCCATCTACGGGGGATTCGTGGCCATTGAATTACGTCAAAGTCTAAAGCTTAGCCAGCAGCTGGTTATTACACCACAACTGCAGCAAGCTATTAAATTACTTCAACTTTCTCGCACCGAACTGGTGGATATGGTTCAAAATGAGCTGTTGGAAAACCCTGTTTTGGAGGAAATGAGTACGGCCGAGCAGGAAGAGGTTCCTCCCGAGATGGAGAAGGAAATTGAGTCTGAAGCGGCCCCCGATAAATCTCACGAAGCCCAGGAAGAACTCCACAAAGACGGCGATTTAAAAGAACCCAAAGAGTTTGATTGGGAAAACTATATTGGCACTTATAATGCTCCCGGAGAAGAAGCCCGTTCGTTTAGTCCTGATGATTTGCCCAATTACGAAAACATGACCACGCGCCCCAATACTTTGCGCGATCATTTGGAATGGCAGTTAAAAATGAATGCCGTTACCGAAAAAGAAGAAGAGTTGGGGTATTTGCTTTTGGGTTATTTAGATGACAATGGATATTTAACCCAAAGTTTGGATGAAATTGCCGAAGCAAACAGTGTAACCGTGGACGATTTGGATGATTCACTCAGTGTTATCCAAGATTTTGATCCTGCTGGTGTGGGTGCTCGTGATTTAAAGGAATGTTTAAAACTACAATGTCGTTATTATACAGGCATCGAAAAAGCACAGTTGATTGACATTATTGAAAACTATCTGCCTTTAGTTGAAAAGCGTGATTATCCCGCTATTGCTCGCAAAACCAAATTACCTCTCAAAAAAATTATCCAGCTTGCCCAATATATTTCTGAAATGGAACCTAAGCCGGGTCGGCCCTTTGGAGCAAGCGACACGCAGTATATTACGCCGGATGTGTATGTGATGAAGGTGGGGAACGATTTTGCCATTGTGTTAAATGAAGACGGACTACCTCGCTTACAGGTTAGTCGCTATTATAAGGGTATGTTAAGTGGTGAGGCTTCAGGCGATAAAGCCAAAGATTATGTGCAGGAAAAATTAAAAAGTGCTTTATGGCTTATTAAAAGTATTCATCAGCGTCAACGCACTTTATATCGCGTATCAAAATGTATTGTTAAATTTCAGCGTGAGTTCTTGGAACGTGGCGTAGAAGCCTTAAAACCCATGATTTTAAAGGATGTGGCCGAGTCTATTGGTGTGCACGAGTCTACCGTATCGCGTGCAACCAGCAATAAATACATGCACACGCCTCAGGGTATTTTTGAACTAAAATACTTTTTTAATAATGGTTTGGCTTCTTCCAGCGGCCAGCAGGATGTGGCTAGTGAATCGGTAAAAGAAAAAATACGCGCCATTGTTGCGGCTGAAGATCCTAAAGATCCGCTCTCTGATATTACAATTGTAGACATGTTAAAAAAATCCAATATTGAAATTGCGCGCCGTACCGTTGCTAAGTATAGAGAAATGCTCAATATTTTACCTTCTTCTAAACGCAAGAGACTTTTTTAAAAAAGCGCTTACCATTTCTTTTTTTTGGGCGTAAGATAGCTTTTGTGAAGGGCCAAATTCCTCAGCTCATCCGAAGTAAAAAATCAAAAAAACAAACTATCAACTTAAGTAAGGAGAAAAAATTATGAACGTTCATGTTACGTGCCGTCATATGGAGTTAACGCCGTCCTTAAAAAACCATGTTGAAGATAAGGTGGAGAAGTTGAAGCGGTATTTAAAAGATCCCATCGATTGTCATGTGATTTTGTTTGTGGAGAAAATTCGTCATTCTTGTGAAATAACGATTAATTCACCGCATTTTTCGGCAACAGCCCTGGAATGCAGTGATAATATGTATGCTTCTATCGATAGCGCTGTACACAAGATGGAGCGTCAGCTTAAAAAACATAAAGAAATTGTAAAGAGCCATCATAACAAGTCTCATGACAAGGCTCAAAATGACGAAATGGAGGCTCCGTTTTTCTAAGGGCGTCGCCTTTTTTATAGGGCTAATGCACTACGTCAAATAAATATTGCAATTTGTTTCCAAAAGGCCTAAACCAATTTCAGTTTAGGCCTTTTTTGTAGCGACGATTCATGAAACTGAGAGATATTCTTAAAAAAGAAGCCGTTTGCGGAGATTTGGTTTCAACCGATAAAAAAGATGTACTGGATGAGCTCTCCCGTTTAACAGCTGCACAATACCCCGGTCTCAAAGCAGAAGATGTGCTCAGGGTGCTACTGGAACGCGAGAAATTGGGTTCCACGGGGGTTGGGTATGGCGTCGCTATACCTCATGGCAAAATAGCAGGATTAAACCAGATTGTTTCCTTTTTTGGTCGTTCTAAGAGTGGTATCGAATTTCAGTCCCACGATCACAAACTAGCCTCCCTCTTCTTTGTATTACTCGCTCCTGAAAACGTGGTGGGTAATCATTTACAGGCTTTAGCCCGCCTGTCACGTTTGTTAAAGGGCGAAGAAATCCGCCATCGTTTATTGGAAGCCAAGGATATTCAGCTTTACGACGTGTTAATTGCCGAAGACGATAAAATCTAAAACTTGATCTCTCCTCCGATAAACAATACATTAACACCATGCTTTCTTTGCCTGTATCCGAACTTTTAAACGATAAAAGCATTCATTTAGAACTGGTGCTGCTGGCCGGTAAAAAGGGGCTTAAAAAAAAGATCCATATTCCGCGCATTCAAAAGCCCGGCCTTGCTCTTATTGGTGACACAACTAAACTGCATCCGGGGCGTGTTCAGGTTTTGGGTAAATCGGAGCTTACTTATTTAAAATCTCTAGAAGATGCTCGCCTTAAAAAAATAGTGGAAAAAATTTGTGAAGTAGAAGTGGCCTGTTTTATTATCACGCGTGGCATAGAGCCTCCCCAGGCCTTGTTAGATGAGGCTAATAAAAAAGGGATCCCTCTGTTTCAGACAAGCCTTATTACCTCTACTTTTATCAATCGGGTTTCGCGCTTTTTGGAAGAACGCCTTACCATTTCCACTACTGTGCATGGGGTATTAATAGATGTATTTGGTGTGGGTATTTTAATTATTGGTAAAAGCGGCATTGGTAAAAGCGAATGTGCCCTTGATCTGGTTTTAAAAGGACATCGTTTGGTAGCAGACGATATGGTGCATATTGCAAAAAGACCGCCCACCACCTTGTATGGCTCGAGTACCGAGTTATTGCGGCATCATCTCGAAATTAGAGGTTTGGGCATTCTTAATATCCGCGATTTATTTGGTATTGCTGCCATTCGTGATAAAAAAATTATTGAAATTGTGATTGAGTTAGTAGAATGGAATCCTAATTACGAATACGATCGTTTGGGGTTAGACGAGCATAAGTATAATATTTTGGATGTGCCTATCCCCTATATAAAACTACCCGTATCACCGGGAAGGAATGTGACCACCATTGTAGAAGTGGCCGCACGCAATAATTTGCTGAAGGCCCAGGGACATTATTCATCCCGTATTTTTGCGAGAAGGCTGGATGACCAGCTTGACAAGGAAACCGAAAACGAACCGGGCGAATAACCGCTTTTAAGGAGATATGGATGATAGGAATTGTTCTTATTACCGAAAACAAAGAAGCTGACGAAATGCTTAAAACTGCCAGGCGTTTGTTGTGTAAAACAAATGGCATTAAGAGCCTTGTCCTTAAACCCGGACAGCCTGTTTCTAAAATGAAGGCTAGTCTTAAAAAAGCTATTCATCAGGTGGATGGGGGTAGGGGAGTGTTGTTGCTTACCGATTTTTACGGTTCTACACAATGTAACGTGTGTATGCAGTTTTTAAAAAAGGGCTCGGTTGAGTTACTGACTGGTTTTAATTTACCCATGCTCGTTAAGCTGTCTACTCTTCATCAAACTCTTTCGTTAAACGATTTAGTGCCGTTTATCGAAAACTACGGCCGTGATCATATCCGACGTGTGGTTTCCAAAAAGGGGACGTAATGCCAAAACAAGAAGTAACTGTAAAAATTGTAAATAAGTTAGGTTTGCACGCACGGGCTTCTGCTACTTTTGTAAAATTATCGGGACGTTTTGATAGTGATATTTCGGTAGTAAAGGATGATACCACTGTAAACGGCAAAAGTATTATGGGCCTTTTAATGCTGGCGGCCGCCAAAGGATCAAAAATTAAAATAGTAGCCGAAGGCAATGATGCCAAAGAAGCTGTTAAAAAGTTAGAAGAATTGGTGAAGGCGGGTTTTAATGAGGATTAGCATATGCGCCTCAAGGAACAAAAAATAGCCTCCGAAGTTATTAGCCCTGGCATGGTTTCGGGTCGTTTATTGGTGGTTGAACACAAAGCCCCCGATTATCCCAAACATTGGTTGTGTGATAGTGATATTGAACCTGAAAAAAAACGTTTTTTAAAAGCTGTTCGCGAATGCCGTACCCAAAGCGAGCAAATGAGTCATCAAGTATCACATCTTGAATCGTCTGCAGTGGTGTCGGCGCACTCCTTGTTGTTTGAAGATGATTTGTTGGTCAATAATACACTACGTGAAATAGAAAATTTTTCTATCAATGCCGAATGGGCATTATCCCGAACGGTGTCCGAAATTCGTGATGTTTTTTTAACATTGCCTCAAGGTTATATTCGCGAACGTATCCATGATATTAATTTTATTGAAAGTTCTATTCTATTAAAGCTCTTAAAAAAGAAGCCGGCTTTGTCACAACTGTCACCTCAGTCACGTTTGCTGGCTATGGCGCATCCATCACCCGAAGATATTGTTTCGCTAAATCGGCAACATGCATTGGGAGTTTTAACATCGGCGGTGGGTTATAACTCACATACTGCTATTATGGCCCGTTCTTTAGGCCTGCCTCTTTTTAATCTTCATGCTGCCGTGCTTAATAAATTGCCAAATAATGTTTTTGTTGTACTCGATGGTCATAAAAGCCAGGTGGTGGTTAATCCTACGGCTAAAAAGATGAGCTTGTATCGCCGCGCAAAGCGTCAGCACGATACGGCTAATCAAAAACTGATGCGGGATGCCCGTAAAAATTCGGTAACAGCCGATGGTGTAACGGTTCATTTGTTGGGTAATGTGGAATTTGATGAAGAAACACGGATGGTGGAGCGCTTGGGAGGCAGCGGGATTGGTTTATTTAGAACCGAGTTTTTATTTGGTACGGGTGAAGGCGACGGGGATGAAGAAACTCAGTATCGATATTACTGTAAATTATTAGGGCATCCGCATTTGGGTGAGATTACCTTGCGTACGCTAGATATGGGAGGAGACAAGATATTTGAAAATTCTCCTTTGGGCGATGAACCTAATCCTGCACTGGGAATGCGTGCTATCCGTTTATATACAAAATATAAAAATCTATTTGAAATGCAAGTGCGGGCTATTTTACGAGCGTATAATGGAAAACAAAAGTTAAAAATTTGTTTTCCCATGGTTACAAGCGCTGCGGAATTTAAGAAATTAAAAAAGGATTTTTGGCAAATTGCCGAAAAATTAAAAAAGACGCGTTTTTTAGCAGAAAAAAATATTGTGTTGGGTGCTATGCTGGAAGTTCCATCGTTGGTTTATGAAATGGATTTTTTATCGCGTGAGGCCGACTTTATTTCGGTAGGTTCCAACGATTTAATTCAATATTTTTTAGCGGTAGACCGTACCAACGAAAATGTGGCGTATTTATATAACCCTTATCATCCATCTATTATCCGTGTGTTGCGTGAAATTGTAAAAAAGGCCGAAGAACACGATTTGGAAGTAACCTTTTGTGGCGAAATTGCAACCGAGCCCCGTTATCTTTTTCTTCTGCTTATTTTAGGCTATAGACGTTTTAGTATGTACCCCATGGCTATTCCTCGTATTAAAAATACCATCCGTTCTCTTAATATTAGAGAAGACCGCTTTTTGTACGATAAAATCAGTCATTTTGCTTCCCAAAACGATGTTGAGGACTTTTTAGAGAAAACCTATCGTCAGGCTTGGGCATAAACCTGATTTTTAAAGAAATTTCTTTTTTGACAATTCCCTCAAAAAGCATTAATCAAGCCCCTCTATTTAAAACTAAAAAAAGGAATAAGACATGTCACAACATTATATTTTTTCATCCGAATCCGTAACCGAAGGCCATCCTGATAAAGTGGCCGATCAAATTTCAGACTCTGTATTGGATGCCTGCTTAAAAGAAGACTCTAAATCTCGTGTAGCCTGTGAAACACTGGTAACCACGGGGCTTGTATGTGTAGCCGGCGAAATTACCACTAACTCTTATGTAGATGTTCAGGCATTAGTGCGCAATGTGGTAAATGATATTGGATACAACGATTCACGCATGGGTTTTGATTCTAAAAGCTGTGGTGTGATTGTAACCCTCGATAAACAATCTCCCGATATTTCTCAGGGTGTGACCGAAGGGGAAGGGCTTTTTAAAGAATTGGGTGCTGGTGATCAAGGGCTTATGTTTGGTTATGCCTCAAATGAAACACCCGAACTGATGCCCATGCCTATTGCCTTAGCGCATCGCCTTACCAAGAAATTGGCCGAAGTTCGTAAAAGTGGTCTTTTAAAGTTTTTACGCCCTGATGGTAAATCGCAGGTTTCGGTTCGTTACGAAAATGGCAAGCCTGTATCTGTGGATACGGTTGTTATTTCTACACAACATTCCGAAGATGTGACGCATGAAAAATTAAAGGAAGCCGTGATTGAAGAAGTGGTTAAGAAGGTTATCCCCGCTAACTTATTTAACAAGTCGCCTCTATTTTTAATTAACCCCACAGGTCGTTTTGTAGTGGGTGGCCCTCAAGGGGATTGCGGTTTAACAGGTCGTAAAATCATTGTGGATAGCTATGGTGGCATGGGACGTCATGGTGGTGGTGCTTTTTCGGGTAAAGATCCTACTAAAGTAGATCGTAGCGCTTGTTACATGGCACGCCATGTGGCCAAAAATATTGTAGCTGCAGGTTTGGCCGATAAATGCGAAGTGCAAGTGGCTTATGCCATTGGTTATCCCGAACCCGTGTCGCTGATGGTGGAAACTTTTGGTACTGGTAAAGTAGCTGATGAAAAAATTGAAGCGGCTGTTCGGGAAGTATTTAGCTTTAAACCGGCAAATATCATTTCTTATTTGCAATTGGCTCGTCCCATTTACCAAAAAACATCCAATTATGGTCACTTTGGCCGTAATGAACCGGAGTTTATTTGGGAAACAACCGATGCTGCTGCCAAATTAAAAGCTGTAATTAAATAACTAAAAGGAAAAAATATATGACCGCACAAGCTCAAAAACAACATAATGATTATCATGTAGCCGATATCTCTCAAGCCGGCTTTGGTCGCAAAGAAATTGCCATTGCCGAAACCGAAATGCCGGGGCTGATGGCTATCCGCGAAGAATACCGTGCTACCAAGCCTTTAAAGGGTGCCCGTATTACCGGATCTTTGCACATGACTATTCAAACGGCCGTACTTATTGAAACCCTGGTAGATTTAGGGGCCGATGTGCGTTGGGCTAGCTGTAATATTTTTTCTACTCAAGATCATGCTGCGGCAGCTATTGCCGAAGGAGGCACACCGGTATTTGCCTATAAGGGCGAAACATTAGATGAATACTGGGAATTTACGCATCGTATTTTTGAATGGCCGGGTGAAGGTGCTAACATGATTTTAGATGACGGTGGCGATGCCACATTGCTTCTTATTTTAGGGAGCAAAGCCGAAAAAGATCCGTCTGTTATTTCTAAACCTACTAACGAAGAAGAAATTTCTCTTTTTAACTCCATTAAAAAACATTTGGCTGTTTCCAAAGACTGGTATTCCTCGCGCCTTAAAAATATTAAAGGTGTTACCGAAGAAACAACCACGGGTGTAAAACGCCTGTATCAAATGGCAAAAGAGGGGAGTCTTCCTTTCCCAGCTATCAACGTGAATGACTCGGTAACAAAATCCAAATTTGATAATCTCTATGGCTGTCGTGAGTCTTTAGTAGATGGCATTAAACGTGCTACCGATGTGATGATTGCCGGCAAAATTGCTGTTGTTTGCGGTTATGGCGATGTGGGTAAGGGTTGTGCGCAAAGTTTACGCGGTTTGGGTGCTACTGTTTGGGTAACCGAAATTGATCCTATCTGTGCTTTGCAGGCTTCTATGGAAGGTTATCGTGTTGTAACCATGGAAGAAGCCTGTGATAAGGCCAATATTTTTGTGACTACCACCGGTAACGTGCGTGTAATTACTCACGACCACATGGCCAAAATGAAAAATCAGGCTATTGTTTGTAATATTGGTCACTTCGATTCCGAAATTGATATTGCGAGCATCAAAAAATATAAATGGGAAAATATTAAACCCCAGGTTGATCACGTAATTTTTCCTGATAACAAACGTATCATCGTTTTGGCTGAAGGTCGTTTAGTAAACTTGGGTTGCGGTACAGGGCACCCCAGCTTTGTGATGAGTAACTCCTTTACCAACCAGGTTCTTGCTCAAATCGAACTATTTCTTCACGGTTCAAAATACAAAAAGGAAGTTTATGTTCTTCCCAAACACTTAGATGAAAAAGTGGCCCGTTTGCATTTAAAGCAATTAGGAGTCAATTTGACAAAACTTACATCTGAGCAGCAGCAGTATTTGAATTTAAATGTAGATGGCCCTTATAAGCCAGATCATTATCGTTATTAGTCTTTTACGGAAAATAGCTTGCGCAGAATGCGCGAGATAGTTTCCGATAAAAGACTTATCCCCTTTATGGGGGTTAGTCTTTTACGAAAAATAACATGTATAAAAATTAAGCGGTTTTAGGTGGAGTTGATACGCGTAGAGCTTGGCGCATGAGTTTAGATTTATTAAATAAATCACTAAATTCTTCGTCGCCATCCACTTTAAAGCGTTCCATAGTGCGGATGGCCTGATCGGGTTCTTGTTTTCTTAAATATAAAATACATACATCACGGATCATCGATTTTTTATCGGGCTTGTGGGCCAATATCAATTCATACACGCGTAAGAGTTCGTCATAATTTTTATTATTGCGGTAAATTTGCGATAATTTTTCGTATTGCTCTAGCGCGTCGGGAATCATCCCGTAAGCCTGGTACACTTCACCCAACTTGCGTATATTGGCGGGGGAGGGTTCTATTTCAATTAAGGTAATGCAGGTTTCAATGAGCTTTTCTTTTTCTTGCCGGCGCATGTGGCATTGCATCACAATTTTATATTGATTAGCGGCTTCGGTAGTCATGTCCAGTTTTTGGTATAATTGAGCAAGCTTGATGTTTACCTCCATAAGCGCGGGATTTAATTTTAAAATATTTTTGTATATGGAAATGGCTTTTAATAAAAAGTTTTCTTCTAAGTACTGTTCGGCAACGTCAAAATATACTTCTATAGCCTTATCTACTTTTTTGCTTTTAAAATAAGTTTCGGCAATTTTTAATTTAATGCGGGCATCCTTGGGGTTTTTGGAAAGTTCGTTGATATAATTTTTTAAGGCCGTATCGTAACGGTTGGTGGGCTTTAATTCCTGAAGGAATTTTGTAACTTTTTCTTTGGTTTCTTTTAAGTTCATGCGTTCTTTAAATGATTAACTAAAGCCATTAAAGCCAGGGTGTATCCATGAGGCCCAAAACCCGCTATTTGGCCAATGGCCACAGCCGATACAAATGAGTGATGGCGAAATTCTTCACGTTTATAAATATTGGAAAGATGTACTTCAACGGTTGGCGTGTTCACCGCTAAAATGGCATCCCGAATGGCTACGCTTGTATGTGTATAAGCAGCCGGGTTGATGATAAGACCATCGTATTTCTTTTCCGATTTTTGAATCCAGGCCACCAGCTTTCCTTCTTCGTTAGATTGATGAAAAGTAATATCCGCTTTTAATTTGGCACCTTCTTTTTTAAGAGTGGCCTGAATATCCTTAAGCGTGGTTTTGCCATAAATGGATTCTTCGCGTGTCCCCAACAAATTAAGATTGGGACCGTTTAAAACTAATATTTTAAAATTTTGGGCCATTACAGATACCTCACAATGTCATGTGGCTTCAAATCTACTAAGTGTGCTTTGCCGATTTGTTTAATGGTAACGTAGGTGATTGTATCGGCTTTTGCTTTTTTATCAAGAGCAATGGTTTTAGCATAACGAGCCTTAGAAAAACGGGGAAGATTCACAGGCAGGCCTATTTTTTTAAGAAGCGTTGTTAGAGCAACAGCCGTTCCTTTTGGACATAATTTTTTCTTTTCGGAGAGAAAGGCCGCATACACCATGCCCATAGCTACCGCTTCACCGTGATGAATGCTGGAAAAACCCGACAAGGTTTCGGCGGCGTGCCCCATGGTATGGCCAAAATTAAGAATGGCGCGCAGATTGCTTTCTTTTTCGTCTTTTTCCACTACCTTGGCTTTAATGGTGCATGAAGTGTGGATAATTTTTTCTAAAACAGAAGTTTTGCACTTAAGAATCTCGTTGGTGCTATTTTTCAAATAATCAAAAAACTTTTTATCCCAAATCATGCCGTATTTAATAACTTCGGCCAGGCCACAAAGAAATTCACGTTTGGGGAGAGTTTTTAAGAAGTCGGTATCTATAAAGACAGCTCTAGGTTGATAAAAAGCTCCCACTAAATTTTTGCCCGAAGGCAGATCGATACCCGTTTTTCCCCCAACGGAGCTATCTACCTGAGAGAGGAGGGTGGTGGGAATTTGAATATACGGGATGCCACGCATAAAGCTTGCGGCTGCAAAACCACCCATATCACCCACAACGCCACCACCTAAAGCAATAAGCCCGCTTTTACGGTCGGCACGGCCTTTTGCCAAAGCATTATAAATTTTATCCATGGTACGGCTGTTTTTATATTTTTCGCCGTCGGGAATAATAATGAGAGAGGCTTGAGGAAAATGCTTTTTTATTTTCGCTTTGTAGAGTCTCGCAACTGTGGTGTTGGTTAAGAGAAATGTTTTGGTGAACTTGAATGACGAGATCGTTTTTTTAATTTCACGCGAACCGAGGATGCCAGCGCCGATGAAGATGGTATAAGAATTTTTTCCGAGATTAAGAGATAGTTTTTTCATGAGTTAGAATATATCTTTTAAATCATATTCTCTCTTGTTTGATAAGCGGAAAAGCACGGCTGCATAAAAAACGAATGATTTTATCGGCCACCATTTTTTTGGCAAAGAGGCCGGTTTCTACCTGTAATGGCGCAAGCCCGTAAAACGGGGATCTGGCTTTTAAAAGAGCTTCAATAGTTTCCTGTGTTACTTGTATTCCCAGTTTGGGTCTTTTTTTAGATTTGCCAATCCGTTTAAAAAGAATTGTGGCTGTGGTGTGGAGATTAATCCAGGTGCCACGCTTTAAGATATCACGATTTTGGGCTTTTAAAATTGCCCCACCACCCAGGCTGATTACGGCTTTTTTATGAGAGGTTTGTAATAATAAACGGCTTTCTAAACTCCTGAAATGGGCTTCTCCATGTGTATTAAAGATATCATTAATGCTCATGCCGGCTGTTTTCTCAATGAGATGATCTAAATCGATAAATTTAATTTGTAATTGTTTGGCTATCAGGCGGCCAATGGTGCTTTTGCCGGTGCCCATCATGCCGGAAATAAAAATGGGGAGAGGGGCGTTCATGTTAAGGAAATACTTTTTCTTTATCAGTCAGTTTTAAACCCAAGGCTAAAATAATTTTACGTTTGGTGTCCATGCGGCACACCATGCCGTTTTCAACGCGGTCGATGGTAAGAGGGGACAGACCAGCGCTACGGCCAAGTTCGGCTTTACTCATCAGCATGTCTTCGCGGATTTTGCGGACATTGTTTTTAATTTTTTCAATTTTGTCGGAAACCATAAAATAGTCACTTAACATCAATTTGTTCAGTATTTATTCTATTGGGGGTTAAAGTCAAGTCTTTATATCTTAGTAATACTTTATTGGAATAGGATAGAAGCTTAATTTATATATATTAATATTAATTATATAATATTATATATAATTATAATTAATTATATATTATAATTTTTTACAAATTTATGTCCAATTCTTAAGAATGGTGTGGGGATTTGAGGAATAAGAGATACCAATTGATGATATTTTCCCCAAAAAAGAGATAAATAAGCGATGCAGCGCTTAAAAATGGGCCATAAGGGATCATATAATCGCTACCATTATCTTCTTTTTTGGTTAACTTGATGAAAATAGCCCTTAAAATAAAGAATATGAGGGCTAAAATGGAGCTGACAAAGAAAGTAAAGAGAACCCCTTTCATGCCTGTAAAGGCTCCCAGCATGGCTGCAAGCTTAATATCGCCACCACCCATACCTTCTTTGTTGCGTAGTTTTTCAAAGACAATGGCAATGAGTAGAAGAGAGCCTCCTCCTGATAAAAGGCCCAAGCCCGAAAATTTGAGAGATTCTAAATAAGCAGGTCTATTTAATATGAGGGTAGTGATAATGCCGCTTGCAATTCCGGGTAGTGATATAGAATCGGGAATAATCTGAATTTTCATGTCGATCACCGACAAGGTAACAAGAGGGCAAATAAAGAAGATAAACCACAGGCCGTAAGACAAAATGCTAAAGTTAAAGTGAATGAGTGTTGCTACCGATAAGATAGCGGTTACCAGTTCCACCAATGGGTATTGCCAGCTAATTTTGGTTTTGCAACCACGGCATTTTCCCATCAGTATTATAAAACTAAACACGGGAATGTTGTCGTACCAGGCTATTTTTTTATTACATTTGGGGCAGGCCGATCGGCCACCTATTGTTTGATTTTGTGGAATACGTAAAATGCACACGTTTAAAAAGGAGCCAACCACTAAGCCTAAAAGAAGGGCTTCTATTAACAGGATATTTTGAGGTAACATAAATCAAAATTTATCAGATTTTTTTATTATTCCAATCAATTTAGTGTGTGCTATACACAATTTAAAGGAATTTTATGCTATCACTTGACGATGTTAAAAAAATTGCACTGCTTTCCCGGCTTAAACTTTCGGATTCCGAGCTCGAAAAATTTTCGCGCGAGCTGTCGGATATTCTTCAATACGTCGATAAATTAAATGAACTCAAACTGGATAATATCCAGGCTACATCGCATGCCGTAGCTATGACCAATGTTTTTCGTGACGATATTGTAGTAGAAGCGGGTATAGGTGAGACTGTTTTTAAAGTTGCACCTCAAGCTGAAGATAACTTATTTGTTGTGCCCAAGGTAATTTAATATGACTGAATTATTAGCCAAACTTACACTCCACGAAGTAAAAGATAAACTGCGCTCTAAAGAAGTAAAGCCGTCCGAAGTGCTGGATAGCTTGCTAAAGCGTATTGAGGCTCTCGATGGCAAGGTTGGTTCTTATCTCTATGTAGATGCCGAAGGGGCACGAGCAAAGGCTAAAAAATTTGATGAGCTCTTTGCGCAAAAATCCGATTTACCGCCTTTGGCCGGTATCCCCATGTCTCCTAAAGATATTTATTTAACCAAAGGCATGCCTACCACCTGTGCCTCTAAAATTTTAAAAGGCTATATCCCGCCTTATAATTCCACCGTTATTAACAAATGTGAAGAGGCGGGCCTGTACATGGTTGGAAAAATTAATTTGGATGAATTTGCCATGGGCTCTTCCAACGAAAACTCGGCTTATCAATCTGTTAAAAATCCTTGGAATTTGGCATGTGTGCCCGGCGGATCGTCGGGTGGTTCGGCGGCAGCTTTAGCCGCCGATTTGTGTATTGCAACCTTAGGCACCGATACAGGTGGCTCTATCCGTCAGCCAGCAGCGTTTTGCGGAGTTGTTGGTTTAAAACCCACCTATGGTCGTGTGAGTCGTTATGGAGTGATTGCTTTTGCCAGTAGCCTCGATCAGATGGGCCCCATGACAAAAGATGTGGAAGATACAGCGCTCTTGATGAATGTGATTTCGGGTTACGATAAAAACGATTCTACGTCGGTAAACATGTCGGTTCCCGATTATACCAAGTTTTTAAATTTGGGAATTAAGGGTAAAAAAATAGGGATTCCCAAAGAATATTTTGCTGATGGATTAGACGGCGAAGTACGAACCTCTATTGATAAAGCCATTCAAACCTTAAAAGATTTAGGTGCCGAAATACAAGAAGTGAGTTTGCCTACCACGCAATATGCAACAGCCGTGTATTATATTTTGGCCCCCGCCGAAGCCAGCAGCAATTTAGCGCGTTATGATGGTATTCGTTATGGTTTTAGGGCCGATGGAAATAATTTAAAAGAGATTTACGAAAATTCTAAAACGGCAGGTTTTGGCCCCGAAGTAAAACGCCGTATTATGCTGGGCACCTATGTGCTCTCGGCGGGTTACTACGATGCGTATTACATTAAAGCTCAAAAAGCGCGTACGGTAATTACCAACGATTTTAACGAAGCGTTTAAAAAAGTGGATGTACTCTTAACACCTACAACACCCACCACTGCATTTAAAATCGGCGAAAAATCATCCGATCCTCTTCAAATGTATCTCTCGGATATTTGCACTATCGCCGTTAACTTGGCCGGTCTTCCTGGCATGAGTCTCCCATGTGGTTTTGATAGCAAAGGTTTGCCGATTGGCATGCAGCTTATTGGAAAAGCCTTTGATGAAGGAACCCTTATTCAGGTAGGGCATGCTTATGAGCAGGCAACCCCGTGGCATAAGAAAAAACCTATTTTTTAAGATAGTGAATAGTGGATGGTGGGTAGTGAATGGTTAAGAAAAAGATTTTTCACAATACACCCACTGCTGATTATAAGTTCTTTTGTTGCTGTAAAGCGGCTCAAATTGCGGAAAATTTTTGAAAGTTTGCACATGTTTAAAGTGCGCGCTCCATTGCGATAGCCACCAAGGGAGGGGGCGCATGGTGATATGGCCTTCGTAAAACCAATCGTTTAAATTAATCAAGAGTACCAGTTTTTTAATGTCCAAACGCAGCCATTCTTCTACCATCAACGCTATTTCGTTTTCGGGAATGTGTTCTAAAACATCGATAGCCACAAAAGTATCAAAGCTGTCTGCTTCGTTGTACGGTATTTGGCTAGCTGATCCTTCACGAATAAAATTTTTGAGATGTGGGCGTACCATTTGGTGTAAATTGGGCACAATATCAAAACCAAAAGTTTTTATTTCTTTTTCCTGAAGAGCTTCAACCAAAGCTCCATCCGAGCAGCCGGCAACCAATGCTTTGTGAGGCGAGGCGATAAGTTTAATAATATTGGCCTGCATCTTTTTAATATTTTTTTCGTTATCGCTTGCTTCCAAATAATTTTTACCGCGGTGATAGTCGATGGTGTAGTCTGTTTTTTCGTGCGCTTGCGGCATCCAGCCGTATCGAAAGTTATTAATGAACAATTTGATGACCGCTTTAAAATAAGCGTTTACTTCTTGCTGTTTATCTTGATGGGTTTGAATGGGAGAAGAAAGCTTAATATTGAGTGTACCCGTTTGAGCGTTAAATTCTATCAATCCTGAAGTTGAAAACAGGGTTTCTTTAAATTCAAAGTTAATTGAATCAGCCGCCCATTCACTGGCCCTCACAAAAAAACGGCCTTCCTGGCCTTGAACCGATGTTTTTATTTCAATTTCCGGAAATTTCATTTTTCTCCTAATTCCCCTAAGTTACTTGAATTAGAAAGGAATTTAAAGAATTTAATAGGATCGCTCCTTGACGGGCGTAGTTTTAAAGGTTAGAGGGTGTAAACGAAAGGAAATGATATGTCTGGCGTTCAGGATTATCTCTCAAAATTAAAACAAGATATTAAAGAAATTACCGCTCAAGAAGTAAAAGCCAAAATCGACAATAAGGAAAACATCCACATTATCGACGTGCGCGAAAAAGAAGAAACCAACGGAGGAATCGTGCCGGGGGCGGATACGATCAGCAAGGGTTTACTCGAAATGAAAATAGCGGGTGCCGAACCCAAGCTTGATCGCGAAATCATTCTCTACTGCGCCGGTGGCAATCGTTCGGCCATGGCTGCTAAAGCCTTGCAAGACATGGGCTATAAAAATGTTCTTTCCATGAAAGGTGGCTACTCGGCGTGGCAACATGCGGGGCTTCCCATTCAACAACAAAAATCACTTTCGGCCGATAGATTAGCCCGTTACGCCCGTCACTTATCGATGCCCGAAGTAGGCGAAGCGGGACAAATTAAATTATCCGAAGCTAAAGTGCTACTCATCGGCGCTGGTGGTTTGGGTTCGCCTGCCGGTTTGTATTTGGCTGCTGCCGGTGTGGGTACTGTTGGTATTATTGATAACGATACAGTGGACCGTTCCAATTTACAGCGTCAGATTTTGCATGATGAATCCTGGGTGGGGCTTTCTAAGGTAGCCAGCGCCCAGCATCGCATGAAAGGGATTAATTCTGATGTGAATGTAATTCCTCACAATGTGCGTTTGGACCGTACCAATGTTAAAGAAATTTTTTCTAAGTACGACATCATCGTAAACGGTTGCGATAATTTTGCGACGCGCTACCTTATCAACGATGCGTGCGTGTTTTTAAAGAAGCCACTTGTTGATGGTTCTATTTTTAGATTTGAAGGACAAGTAACGGTGTTTGATACCTCTAAAGGTGGCCCTTGCTACCGTTGTTTGTATCCTTTGCCTCCGCCGCCTGAAATGGCTCCCAGTTGCCAAGAGGCCGGTGTGTTTGGAGTGCTCCCTGGTATCATTGGTTCGCTTCAGGCGGTTGAAGTTATTAAAGTGGCGCTTGGTATTGGCGAACCTTTAGTGGGTAAGCTTTTACTGTACGATGCGCTTAAACAAAAATTTCGCGAGCTTAAAATTAGACGCGATAAAACCTGCCCTGTGTGCGGTGATAACCCAACAATCAAGGAATTGATTGATTACGAATGGTTTTGCACCACGGGGAATGTAAAACATTAAGAGTGAAGAGTAACCCCCTCCCGTCCTCCCCCTTACTTTAAGGGGGAGGGGCATGTGTTAGTAAGTCCTCCTCCCTTAGAGTAAGGGAGGAGACAGAGGTGGGTTACTCTTATTTTCATGAAAAACCGCAGCGCCAAAGTTGTCCGTAAAACCAAAGAAACGGACATTAGCCTAAATCTTAACATCGACGGTACCGGGCAGTATTCTATTAAAACGCCCATCCCGTTTTTTACACACATGCTCGAGGCGATTAGTCGCCACGGCTTGTTTGATATCACGCTTAAAGCCAAAGGTGATATCGATGTGGATGATCATCATTTAGTTGAAGATGTGGGCCTGGTGTTGGGCGAAGCGTTTACCAAAGCCTTGGGCGATAAAAAAGGCATACGTCGTTATGGTCACTTTACCTTGCCCATGGACGAGGTGCTCTCGATGGCTGCGGTAGATTTTTCGGGCCGTCCGGCCTTTGTTTATAAGAGTCCCGTTAAAAGCGGCAAAATCAAAAACTTTGATATCGATCTCGTGAACGAGTTCTTCCAGGCCTTTGTGAATGCAGCTGCTATCAATTTGCACCTCCATGTGCTTGAAAGCGGCAACAAACACCATGTAGTGGAATCGCTCTTTAAGGCCTTTACCCGTGCGGTGGATATGGCCACACAAATTGACCCTCGTGTTAAAAGTATTCCTTCTACCAAAGGCAAGTTATAGTCATGACAATCGCGGTTATCGATTACGAAATGGGCAACTTAAAAAGTGTGTCCAAAGCGCTGGAATCTCAGGGCGCTTCTGTAACTGTGACGCGTGATCCGTCCGTTATCAAAAACGCCTCTAAAATTGTACTGCCGGGAGTAGGGGCTTATGGCATGTGCATGGATAATCTTAAAAAATTTGGCTTAGTCGAGGTGATTAAAGAGTCGATTGCCTCTGGCAAAAGGTTTTTGGGAATTTGTTTGGGGCTGCAACTTTTATTTGAAGAATCCGAAGAATTTGGCCCCATACAAGGCTTGGGTGTTTTAAAAGGGAAAGTAAAAAAGTTTAAAGGCGATTTAAAAGTACCGCAGATTGGTTGGAATACGGTAAATGCAAAAAAAGGATCAACTTTATTTAAAGACATTGAAAACAATTCGCGCTTTTATTTTGTGCACTCGTATTACGTGGAGCCGCAAGACAAGTCGCTTATTGCGTCTACAACGCCGTACGGGATTGAATATTGCTCGAGTGTAGAAAAAGACAATATTGTGGCTGTGCAATTCCACCCGGAAAAAAGTCAGGCGACGGGTTTAAAGATGCTTAAAAATTTTGTGGAGCTGAAATGATTATTATTCCTGCCATTGATTTAAAAGATCAAAACGTGGTGCGCTTGTCGCAAGGCAAGATGAGTGATGAGATTGTGTACTCGTCCGATCCCGTGACCATGGCCGAAAAATGGTACCGGATCCTCGTAGATTCTGGATCGCAAGAGTATCGTCTTCACATCGTCGATTTAAACGGCGCGTTTGAAGGTAAGCCCGTGCATGCTGCCGTGATTAAGAAAATCACCAAAGCTTTTCCCGATTTAAAAATTGAAATTGGTGGTGGTATACGTTCACTTGAAACCATCCAGGAATATTTTGATGCGGGTGTGAGTTATTGTATTTTGGGAACAGCCGCTATTAAAAACCCTCAACTTTTAAAAGATGCCTGTGACAAACACCCTGGCCGCATTATTTTGGGTGTAGATGCTAAAGACGGCATGGTGGCCACCGAAGGTTGGGATAAAGTATCGCGTACATCAGCAATTGACCTGGTTAAAAGTTTTGAAGACCTTAAAATTGAATCGGTTGTTTATACGGATATCGCCAAGGATGGGATGTTACAGGGAATGAATATTCCGGCGCTTAAAATTATGGTTCAAGAATCACCGTTTCCCATTATTGCTTCCGGTGGTTTTACCAGTTTAAAAGATGTTCGGGACTTGAAAAATATTTCTAATATTTATGGAATGATTGCTGGAAAAGCGCTGTATGAAAATAAAGTGAAGTTAGAGGATGCTGTAAAAGAAACATGGTAAACAATCTCGCCAAAAGAATCATCCCTTGCCTCGACGTAAAAGAAGGGCGCGTTGTTAAAGGGGTAAAATTCGTCGGTCTTAAAGACGCAGGGGATCCTGTGGAAGTAGCCAAGCGTTATAACGAAGAGGGTGCTGATGAATTGTGTTTTTTGGATATCACGGCCTCGCATGAAAAACGAGGGATTATTCTCGATGTTGTTGAAAAAACCGCCAGCCAAATTTTTATGCCACTCACCGTGGGCGGAGGTGTGCGTACCAATGATGATATACGCGCGCTTTTAAATGCTGGTGCCGATAAAGTATCTATTAATACAGCTGCCATTCACCGTCCCGAATTTGTGAAAGAAGCCTCTGAACGTTTTGGAAGCCAATGCATCGTCGTTGCTATCGACGCCAAGCAGGTGGCCTCGGGCAAATTCGAAATCTTCACCCATGGGGGCCGTAATGCGACCGGAATCGACGCTGTAGAATGGGCTAAAAAAATGGAAAGCTTTGGTGCCGGTGAAATTCTTCTTACCAGCATGGATCGTGATGGGACCAAGATGGGTTATAATTTGGAACTTACCAGGGCTATTAGTGATGCGGTGAGAATCCCGGTAATTGCCTCTGGTGGTGTGGGTAATTTAGAACATTTGTACGAAGGTTTAACCCAAGGTGGGGCCGATGCGGTGCTGGCAGCGTCTATTTTTCACTATCAGGAGCATACGGTGGGCGAGGCAAAACAATATTTACAACAAAAAGGGGTTACGGTAAGGACATAAGCTATGAGCCAATTTGACGAACTTGTTAAAAATTTAAAGTATGACGAACACGGGTTAATTCCCGCCATTGTGCAAGACTATCAAAATAACGAAATTTTGATGGTAGGGTACATGAACGCAGAAGCGGTAAGAAAAACCATGGAAGGTCCGTTTGTAAACTTCTATTCGCGTTCGCGCCAGAAGATGTGGATTAAGGGAGAAAGCTCAGGCCACACGCAAACCGTAAAAGAAATTTATTTTGATTGCGATAAAGATTGTATTCTTATTAAAGCCGACCAAAAAGTAGCGGCTTGTCACGTGGGGTATCGTACTTGTTTTTATCGCCGTGTAGAAAAAGACGGGTCTGTTACCACTGTTGGCGAAAAGATTTTTGAAGAAGATAAGGTGTATAAAAAATGAGTGATTGCATCTTTTGCAAAATAGCCTCCAAACAAATTCCCAGCAAACTTATTCTGGAAAACGAGCACGTTGTTGCTTTTCACGATATATCTCCTCAAGCGCCGGTGCATGTGTTGGTAATTCCTAAAAAGCATGTGGCTACTCTTAACGATTTGTCCGATAGCATCTTAGCCGGCGAAATGATTAAAGCTGCCCAGCAGGTGGCTAAAGATTTGGGAATTGATAAAACCGGTTACCGTACCGTGATGAACTGTAACCAGGAGGGTGGACAGACGGTGTATCATCTCCATCTCCATGTGATGGGCGGGCGGCAATTGGGTGGTAACATGGCCGGATAAGCCCTTGACAAGACGAGCCTAAATAACTTACAAAGAACAACTTTTTTTAAACCTATCAATCCTTAAGAGGTGATTTGAAATGCCAGGTGTTACAATTAAAGACGGTGAGTCTTTTGAAAGCGGAATTAGACGTTTTAAAAAACAATGCGAAAAAGCCGGAATTTTGGCCGAAGTACGCAAGCGCGAGCACTATGAAAAGCCTTCCATTAGAGCTAAAAAGAAGAGTGCCGCTGCCCGTAAACGTTTAATAGTTCGTTAATTTTCAATATTTTAAATGTCAATTCTTCAACAACTGGAAACACAGTTAAAAGAGGCCATGAAAGCTCGAAATACCGAGCTTTTAGCGGCTATTCGCCTTATTAAGTCTACCGTTAAAAATAAGGAAATTGAACTGATACGGCCGCTGACCGAAGCCGAGTTTTTTCAGGTGTTGGGTACCATGGTGAAGCAGCGCAAAGATTCCATGGATCAGTTTAAAGCGGCTGGACGGGACGATCTGTATCAAAAAGAAGAGAGTGAGCTTAAGGTTATTGAATCTTTTTTACCAAAATCTTTAAGCGATGAAGAGCTTTCTCAAATGATTGCAGACGCCATGAAAGAAACCGGCGCTCAAGGCCCTGCGGGTATGGGGCTTGTGATGAAGGCTTTAAAAGACAAAACGGCAGGCCGTGTAGATGGCAAAATTCTCTCTGAAAAAGTGAAGGCCGCTCTGGCCAAATAATTCCCTCATCCGTCTCGCCTTTGGCGAGCCACCTTCTCCCACAAGGGGAGAAGGAAATATTGAAAAGTTTCGATTAACAGGCAACTTTTTAAGTTTTTAACCGAAGAAAAGGCATGCTTTATCCGCAGGAAATTTTGGATGACATCGCCACCCGGCTGGATATTGTTTCGGTGGTGGGCGAGCATGTGGTGCTTAAAAAAAGTGGTATCAATTACAAGGGCTTATGTCCCTTTCACCAGGAAAAATCTCCTTCCTTCATGGTGAATCCCGAAAAAAATATCTTTCATTGTTTTGGCTGCGGTGTGGGCGGCAATGTGTTTTCTTTTCTCATGAAAAAAGAGGGGAAAACTTTCCCCGAAGCCGTGCGTGATTTAGCAGCCCGTGCTGGTGTTGATTTATCGCGTTTTACCAAAGAAACTTCCGGAGCCGATACTCATAGCGAAATTTATTACCGTATCAACCGTTACGCGGGTTGGTTTTTTCATCAGCAACTCTCCGAACCCCAAGGCAAAGTGGCTTTTGCCTACACACAAAAGCGCAAGCTTTCGCCCGAAATTATGGCCGATTTTAAATTGGGTTATGCGCCGGCCAGTTGGGATGGGTTGAGCAGTTTTTTAAATAAAAAAGGTGTTCCCATGGAGGAAGCACTCACTCTTTCTTTGGTGCGCCAAAAAGAAAGCCGTGTTTACGATTTTTTTAGAGATCGCTTGATGTTTCCCATCATTGATGCCGAAGGCCGTGTGATTGCTTTTGGCGGACGTCGTTTAAACGATAAATCGGATGAGCCAAAATACATCAATTCACCCGAATCACCCGTTTATAGTAAAGGACGCGAGGTATTTGGCCTGTTTCAGGCCAAAAAACATATACGCGAGAAGGATCAAATTATTATTGTAGAAGGGTATATGGATCTTATCACGCTTCATCAAGCGGGCCTTAACACGGCGGTGGCGCCGCTGGGCACGGCTTTAACGCCCATGCAGGTTAAAAAACTGTCGCGCTATTCGCGCAACTTTTGTTTACTGTTTGACGGCGACAATGCCGGTTTTGAAGCTAGCCTCAGGTCTATTTCTATTTTCTTAAAAGAAGGTTTTCATCCCAAACTGGTTATTTTACCCCCAGGCGAAGACCCCGATACTTTTATCCATCACAACGGAGCCGAAGCCTTGCAAAAGCTGGTGCGCGAGGCGCTTCCTGCGCTGGATACGCTTCTTCTTAAATATTTTTCGGAGGCGTCTTCCAAAACATCCGATAAAGTTGGGGCGGCTCAAAAAATTGCCCCCTTGCTCGATCAAATTGGCAATGAGATTGAAAAAAAGGCTTATCAGGCCAAAATTTCAAAGTTGGTGGGGGTGGAAGAAAATAAGGCCTCTAGCCGCTCTTTTCCTCCGGAGTCCTATCGGGGAAAAACCGTGGTAAAAGCCGGAAATCAATTGAAAATTTCACTTGAAAGAAATCTGTTGGAGCTTTATGTCAAGTATCCGGATCGGGTTTCGTCTCTTTTTGTGGAAGAGGATTTAAAACTGGTGGAAGACGAAACTCTTAAAAAGCTTTTTGGACTCATTGCCGATGAATTTAAAAAGAAGGGAATGATTCGGGTAGAAGAATTATTGTCTCCTGCATTGGGAGACGGCGAAAGTATTTTAAGCCGCATTGTTTTTGGCGATGCCGTGGCTCCGGCTGAAGAAGAGCTGACCCAAATGATTAGTGATTGTTACGGGCGCTGGAAGGCTCAAAAGTTAAAAGACCAATTGGCTAAAATTACCAGCGCCATCCACTTGGCCGAGCTTAAAGGCGACCAGGACGAAATAGCCCGCTTGCTCTCGCAAAAAAGCGAAGCTGTGAAGCAAATGGGAATAAAACATTAAAGGAATTATCATGCAAAAAAACGAGACTACCATTAACGCTCCCAAATCAGTTGACCCCAAAGATCTTCAAAAATTAATTGATAAGGGCAAAGAGAAAGGTTTTTTAACCTTTGATGATCTCAATAAAACTCTTCCTCCCGATATCGTGTCGGCCCAAGTGTTAGACGAAGTGTTGGCCGTGTTCGACAGCATGGATATTGACGTTGTAGAAAACGAAAAAGATTACAAAGAAAAGAAAGATTTAAAAAAGAGCGATAAAGATGACGATGACGATGATGATGACGGTGAAGCCGAACCGGTTGTAGAAGCTGATACGGGCGGCCGTTCCAACGACCCTGTGCGTTTGTACTTGCGTAAAATGGGGCAGGTGCCACTCCTCACGCGTGAAGGTGAAGTAGAAATCGCCAAAAATATTGAAAAGTGGGAAGACCAGGTTTTGCAAATCATCTTGGCTTCTGCCATTGGCCGCCAGGAAATTATGGATATGTTTGAGGCCTTAACCAAAAACAATATCCGCGTTTTTGACATCATTAAAGAATTAGATGTAATGGAAAACGCCAGCGGCGAAGGCCCCGATTTGGGTAAGATGGAAGAAGATCATCGTACCCGCGTTCTTAAATTATTGGGCACGGTTAAAACACTTACCAAAGAATACAACAAGCACCATCAAAAAGCGGTAAACCCGCGCATGCGTGAAGCGCTCCGTAAAAAGAGCGAAGAAAAACGCACCGAAGTACAAAAGAAAATGATTGAGTGCTTACGCGATATCAATTTCAATCGTGACACTATCAACCGTTTTATTGGCCGTTTAAAAGAAGTGATTGAAACCATCGAAAGCCGCGAACGCTTGATTGGACGTCACCGAGAAACCTTAAAATTAGAACCCGAAGAAGCGATTGACGTTGCGCGCAAGATGAAAAAATCGCCTTACTTGCAACGTAAGGTGGTTCAAAAATCAAAACTTTCCAAAGCCGATGTATACAAGCTTTGCGACGAGATGCTGGAGCATTATAAAAATAACCGCAAGATTGAAAGCGACTTTGATGCCAACATCAACGATTTAAAACGCACCTATCGCGAATTAAAATACGCCGAATCCGAAGCCGATCGTGCCAAAGGTGAGTTGGTAGAAGCGAATCTTCGTCTCGTAGTGAGTATCGCTAAAAAATATACCAACCGTGGGCTTCAATTTTTGGATCTTATCCAAGAAGGTAACATTGGCCTTATGAAAGCGGTTGATAAATTTGAATACCGTCGTGGTTACAAGTTTTCAACTTACGCCACTTGGTGGATTCGTCAGGCTATTACCCGCGCCATTGCCGATCAGGCCCGCACCATCCGTATCCCGGTGCATATGATTGAAACCATCAACAAGTTGGTGCGTACCTCGCGTTACTTGGTGCAAGAAAAAGGACGTGAACCCACACCCGAAGAAATTGCCGAAAAGATGGAGATGCCGCTTGAGAAAGTGCGCAAGGTGTTAAAAATTGCCAAAGAACCCATCTCGCTTGAAACGCCCATTGGTGAAGAAGAAGACAGTCATTTGGGAGATTTTATTGAAGACAAGTCTATCTTGTCGCCGTCGGAAGCGGCTATTAACTTTAACCTGGGTGATGAAACCACCGAAGTGTTGCAAACTTTAACGCCGCGCGAAGAAAAAGTAATTCGCATGCGTTTTGGTATTGGTGAAAAATCGGATCACACCTTGGAAGAAGTAGGTCGCGATTTCTCGGTAACCCGCGAACGTATCCGTCAGATTGAGGCTAAAGCGCTGCGCAAATTACGTCATCCTAGCCGCGCTAAAAAGTTGAAAGCTTTTGTTGATGGCCAATAATTTTTATTAAGGGGGCTCTTAGCTCAGTTGGTTAGAGCGGCCGGCTCATAACCGGTTGGTCCCAGGTTCAAGTCCTGGAGGGCCCATTTTTTTCTAAGTCTTTAGCCTGGCCTGGAAGGCCAGGCTAAAGACTTAGAAAAAAATTGTACTTTTTGCTCCGCAAAAAGTGCATATTTTCAACCATGTCTCTTCTTCTTAAACAGCTCGTTAAAATTTTCGAAAAAAAGATCCCTCTCACTTACCAAGAAACCTGGGATAGATCCGGCCTCCAATTTAAAGGTATAAACCCCAAAGTATCCCGCGTTCTCTTTGTCTACGACGTCACGCGCCCCGTATTGCGTTATGCCGCTAAAAAGAAATTTGAACTTATCGTCACGCATCATCCTCTGTATCTTGGCAAGCGAGCAGGAGAGTACGAAAAAAGTCTTATTGTTTTCGCTAAAAAACACAAAATCGCCATCTATACCGCGCATACAAGTCACGATAATTCTCCCTTTAGTGTTAGTCGTTATTATGCTGGTTTACTCAAGCTTAGAAATTTAAAACCTATCGTCCATCGCAGTGGTTTGGTGGGAAATTTAGCGCAACCTATGACGGCTGCTGCTCTTAATAAAAAAGTAAAAAAGATATTTAAAACGCCTTTGCTCCGCTTTTCAGGGAACCCCAAACAAAAAATCAAAAAAGTAGCGCTTTGTACCGGCAGCGGCACTGGCTTACTACCGACGGTGATTGCGCAAAAGATCCCTTATTTCATCACCGGCGATGTGAAATATCATTATGGAGCGGATGCCAAACGGAATGATGTGTGTTTGGTAGATGTAGGACATTATTATTCGGAAATTATTTCCGTCAAATTACTCAAAAACATTTTTAAAGAATTGTTTGACGATAGCATCTATCTTGAGGAATATAGGGGTTTAACGGATGTTTTTACGAATATTTAACTCGTTTGTCATTCTGAGCGGAGCGAAGAATCCCCTTTTAACAGGAGATCCTTCACTACGTTCAGGATGACGAGCTGTTAACTAGGAAATTATGGGTTCATTCATTAATCAGGTTAAACGTACACACACTTGTAATCAGCTCACGGCTAAAAATGTGGGAGAAGAAGTAGTTCTTTTTGGATGGGTGGATACCCGCCGTGATCATGGTGGACTTATTTTTATCGATTTACGCGACCGTGATGGTCTGACTCAAATTGTGTTTGATCCTGACTTAAGCAAAAATGCACATGAAGCCGCTCACGATGTGCGTAGTGAATATTGTATTGGGATTAAAGGAAAAGTGCGCAACCGTCCCAGTGGGATGACCAACCCTAAATTACCTACCGGTGAAATTGAAATTGAAGCGCTGGAACTGGAAGTTTTTAATAAATCGAAAACACCTCCGTTTTTAATTGATGATAAAATTGATACCAACGAAGACGTACGTCTTAAGTATCGTTATTTAGATTTGCGTCGTCCTCAGCTGCAACGTAATCTCCGTTTACGTTCTAAGGTAACCGGCATTGTGCATGATTATTTTAACCGCAACGGATTTTTGGAAATTGAAACACCGTTCCTCACTAAATCTACTCCTGAAGGCGCTCGCGATTATCTGGTACCGTCACGCGTGCATCCCGGCCATTTTTACGCGCTCCCGCAATCGCCTCAATTATTTAAACAGTTGCTCATGGTATCGGGTTACGAACGTTATTACCAAATTGCTCGTTGTTTTAGAGATGAAGATTTGCGTGCTGATCGCCAACCTGAATTTACGCAGATCGACGTAGAGATGTCTTTTGTAAACGCCGATGACGTGATGAACATGATGGAAGGGCTGGTGGTGGAAGTGTGGGAAAAAGTTTTGGGCATAAAACTCAAAACCCCGTTCATTAAAATGCCGTATCAAGAATGTATGGACCGTTATGGTTTAGATGCGCCCGATACGCGTTTTGGGATGGAGCTTAAAATCGTGAACGATATTTTCCTCAACACGGGCTTCCAGGTATTTAAATCGGCAGCTACCGAGGGACTCATTCAAGCTATGAAAGTAGACGGCGGTGCTAAGTTTAGCCGTAGCGAAATTGACGATTTTACCAAATTCGTGGGTATCTATGGTGCGCGTGGTTTGGCGTATATTAAAATTTTAGAAAATGAATGGCAGTCGCCTATCACCAAGTTTTTATCCGAAACCGAAAAGGCCGAACTCACCAAACGCTTGGATTTAAAAGTAGGGGACATCGTTTTCTTTGGTGCTGGTAAAAAAAAAATTGTGTACGACTCCATGGGTAATTTGCGTGAACATGTGGCGGCTAAGTTAAAAATGCTGGATGATAATCAGTATAACTTTTTATGGGTCACCGATTTTCCGATGTTTGATTACGATGATGAAGCCAAACGTTTGGTGGCCGTGCATCACCCGTTTACCTCGTGCAAATACGAAGATATTTCTTTAATGGATAGCGAGCCGCTTAAGTGCCGGGCCAATGCGTATGATTTGGTACTAAACGGCAACGAAATTGGCGGTGGTTCTATTCGTATTCACGATCAGGAAATGCAGTCCAAAGTTTTTGATCTCTTAAAAATCACCCGTGAAGAAGCCAATGCTAAATTTGGTTTCTTGCTCGATGCACTTCAATTTGGCGCACCGCCGCATGGTGGTTTGGCTTTTGGTTTAGATCGCTTGGCCATGCTCCTTACACAAAGCACCAGTATTCGCGATGTGATTGCCTTCCCCAAAACTCAAAAGGCCACATGCCCCATGAGTGAAGCGCCATCTACGGTAGATCCCAAGCAACTCTTGGAGTTGTCGATTGCGATTAATAAAATTCAGACTTGATGCTTTTTAATTGGAGTTCAAGAAGGTCTTATAGGTGAAACGCTTATAGTATTTTTTGGTTTTTGTTGTATTTCCAAGAAATTTTATTCCGATTTAAGATTTTAACTATAGAAAGATCATTTTTTTTATAAAAAAATCAATATTAAGTCTTGAAACACGCTTAAAAAATCTTCACAATTAGCTCTCATTTTTTTTATTCACATTTTTTTCTTTGAGGGGGATTCATGAAATTTTCAAAGTATATTGCACTGTCTCTTGTTGTTTTAACATTTCAGGCATGTTCATCATCTGGCGGAGGATCGGCCGGTGTGGAACAGGTTACTGTTACTGGCCAAGTATCGGTTCGTAGTACCGATGTTGCTGCTTCTTTATCAACTCTTACCAAAAGTACGGCTATACCTCGTTTTGAAACAGTGGGTGATACTGTTTTAGCGAATGCCGAAGTCACGTTGGTTAAAATTAATGCTGACGGTACCGAAACAGAAGAAGCTACCACAACAACAGATAGCGAAGGTAATTATACTTTAGCCCAGGTAGATGTGTGTCAGGCGGGTACTGGCGCTGATGATGATTATTATTACGAAATGCGCGTGACAAGTGGTGATGTTACCGTAAAGGCACCGGCGTGTCCCACGGGTGATTCTGAAGAAGTAGCCTTAAACGTTTCTCCCGAATCAACTGTAGCTGCCGAAGTTATTTCAAATGTAGCCGATTCGCGCTCCTTTGATAATAACCCCATTCCTCCTGCCGAGCAGTTTGAAAAAGTGATTAACTTTGTGGCAGGTAACATGAATAATTTGGGTAATAATATTGATGTTCCGGCTCTTGATGATGCTGATGGAGTATTGGCGCTGGCTAATGGTATTGCCGCAGCCGGTGGTGATGCCGAAAAATCGTATAAGCAATTTTCGTTTGAATCGGAATTTGTAGGTTTAACCAATTCTGAAGACGCTACCACCGACCAAATGGCGGGGTACATGGTGCGTATTGCCAGAGAATCTACCGATCAACCGGCAACAACTCCTCTTAACGAAGGAGCGGCTATGGCTTTAGCCGAGGCCATGGAAGCGGGTACTACTTTTACTCCGGCCGATGTGGTGGAAGCTTTTAACTCTATTGCGGATACTCCCAAGGATGTGGATACGGAGGTTACAGAATATGCAGCAGACCTTGGTCATTTAAGAGATGCCAACGAAATTTTAGGTGGCACCGATGTTGTTGAAGAAGCCTTTATTGAAGATGATCAGCAGGTGGCTCTTTATACACAAAGAGAGCTCAATGAAGATACTTTTGCATCAGATACTCCTCTTGATGCCGATCAGGCTTTAACCTTTCTTATGAGTTTGGGTGAAACCCCCGGTGTTTTTGCCGGTTCCCCCGATATTACAGCGGTTATTGCCGCCCTTACCGGTTCTACCGCGCTTGAAAGCCCGCAAATTGATGAAGTACAAATTTACGCTAACAGTGGTTTTGGCTGCGTGGGTTTAGGGCAGGGTCATTTTGTGGCTGATGTACGGGTGTATATTCCCGATGGTAGTGCTCTTACCGTTAATTCGGTAGTTGTTACCTCCACCGATACTACCGCACTGGGTGGAGATGGCAGTGTTACTCTTGATCCGGCTGGTGGTAATCGTTATGAAATGACAGCTGATGGTAACTGCGTGGAAAGCGGAACCGAAGTTACCTATACAGTTACGGCTACTTTCTCGGATGATTCTACCGCTACAAAAGAAGTGACGCGTAATCATCCCGAAGTTCCGGAAGCCGATGCTGATATGGATGGTGTTGCTTTATCGGGCGATGAACATGCGGCCACTGTGGTGGATGTAGCTCGCCCAACCTTTACTTGGGAATCTCCCGAAGATGTATTGGCTCTTATTACAGGTGCTCCTGCTGGTTCAGAGGTAAAATATCAGTACGAATATGCTCATTATAAAATTGGTGATGGCGCTCCGCTTGCCAATACAAGCGATTGTCCTGCTGTTACAGCCGGGCCGTTATATTCTGTAGATAACTTTATTCCCACTATCGATTGTAATGTAGATGCTTGTGCAACGGCACATGCTACTACACCCGATCAAATTACCTGTCGTTTGGCTATCCAAACATTCTTGGTGGATGAAACAGACGATATTTTGGGTCAGGCTGCTGGGGATTTTAAATTCTTCTGCGTTGACACCAATGGTGATGATGATTGCGGTGAATAAATAAGCAGTACTCTATCTAAGTCTTTTAAAAGCCCCCGTATTTGCGGGGGCTTTTTTTTTTAAGGTTTTGCATCAAATGCCATATCGTAGTTGCTTATTTGATTGGTTTGATAATTCATTCCCTGTGTTGGGATAATCAATTGAGTTCCTTTAAAAAGCCACACCGCTTTTGTAGCTCCTTTGGGTAATTCGTAAGGTATTTTGCCATCTTTAAAGCTTATTTCCATTTTATCAGGGGCTGTTTTTACAGCTGTAAAAAGATGCTTTTCGGCAGTAGTGGCATCGTAATCTTTTTCGATTGTGTAAGTACCTGAGAGGGTATTGTTATTAATGACAAGCTCTACCACGGTACGGTCTTTTAAACCTCCGTTTTCAAACTTCATACTGCTTGTACCTTGTGCCCATACAGTGGGGGCTACTAACGCTAATAAAATCGCAAAAATACGTTTCATAGGGGGTCTCCTTGTTTATCAAAATGAAATTCCTGTTTTTCCGGAGCATCATTTTTTTGACATGGTTCCTTATGGCTTTATTAAAGTCAAATAAATAACTTATTGAAACTATTAATTTTTTTTTATGCTGAGGATGGCTGGTTTGGCATGGGGTTTGAATTAGTAAGGAGTGAGGGAGTAGTTTTTTATGAAAC
>JAIBAG010000025.1 GCA_019695305.1 bacterium | reverse complement strand
CGATTGAATTTACAGCAGATAATAAAAAGAAATTTGACACGCTCTTAACGCGTTATCCTACCAAAAAAGCGGCTATTTTGCCCACCTTGTGGTTGGTGCAGGGGCAATATGGTTTTATTTCGGATGAGGCTATGGAGTATGTTGGCAAGTTGCTCGATTTATCGCCCGTGCACGTGCTGAGTGTGGTGACTTTTTATACGATGTTTAACCGCAAACCTGTGGGTAAACATCATATTCAGGTTTGCCGAACGCTTTCGTGTGCCATGATGGGGGCCGATAGTCTGGTGGATCATCTCAAAACAAAATTGAAAATTAACGAAGGCGAAACTACGCGTGACGGAAAGTTTTCTCTCTGCACGGTGGAATGTTTGGCTAGTTGTGGTACCGCGCCGGCTATTATGATTAACGAGGCGTATCACGAAAATTTAACACCAGCAAAATTAGATAAAATTTTGGCGGAATTAGCATGACCGATAACAAAGACAATTTAGTTCTTACCACCCGTTTTGGACTCGAAAAATCGTATACGGCCGACGTGTATCAAAAAACGGGCGGGTATAAATCCATCGACAAACTTTTTTCGATGAAGCCTGATGATGTGATTGAAGAAGTTAAAAAGTCCGGCTTGCGCGGCCGCGGTGGTGCTGGTTTTGCCGCTGGTCTTAAGTGGAGTTTTATTCCCAAAAACGTGGATAAACCCAAATATCTGTGCGTGAATGCCGATGAATCGGAGCCGGGCACTTTTAAAGATCGCTATCTTTTAGAAGATGATCCGCATCAACTTATTGAAGGCATCATCATCTGCTGCTACGCCATTGGTGCCGAAAGTGCCTATGTGTATATTCGTGGTGAATTCGATTTAGCCTATCGTCGCATCGAAGAAGCGGTTCAGGAAGCCTATCAAAAGGGTTATTTGGGCAAAAATCTTTTTGGCAAAAATTATAAACTGGATGTAACCGTGCATCGCGGTGCTGGCGCTTATATTTGTGGAGAAGAGACAGCGCTTTTAAGTTCGCTTGAGGGTAACAAAGGTCAGCCTCGTATTAAACCACCGTTTCCGGCTGTAGTGGGTCTTTTTGGTTGTCCTACCATTATTAATAACGTCGAAACTATTTCGGCGCTTCCTTACATTCTTAATAATGGTGCCGATGCCTACAAAAAGTTTGGTACCGAAAAATCGCCCGGCACAAAATTATTTTCCGTTTCCGGTCATGTGAATAAACCCGGTGTGTATGAATTGCCTCTGGGTTATCCCATGAAAGATCTTATCAATAAAGTGTGCGGGGGAATGAAAGATGGCAAGGCTTTAAAAGCGGTAATTCCTGGCGGAACCTCCATGCCCATTTTAACAGCTAAAGATTGTGAAACTGTGACACTCGATTACGAATCAATGACGGCGCATCAAACCATGCTGGGTTCTGGTGGAGTTATCGTCATGAACGAAGATGTTGATATGGTGTGGGTGTTGCGTAATCTCTCTCGTTTTTATGCGCATGAATCGTGCGGCCAGTGTACACCGTGCCGTGAAGGAACAGGCTGGATTGATAAAATGCTGGTACGTATATTGCGCGAAGGTGGAGAAGAAAAAGACATTGCACTCTTAAATGAGCTTTCCGACAACATGATGGGTAAAACAATTTGTGTGTTGGCTGATTCTCTCTCCATGCCGGTGATAAGTTTTATTAAAAAGTTTCCGGATGATTTTAGACGGCATTTGAAAAATAGGCCTCAGGCTGTGAGAGTGGGAATATAATTTTTTGATTTAACAAAAGAATGGCTAAAGTAAATTTAACAATTGATGGACAGAGTGTAGACGTAGAAGAAGGCACCAACCTTATTGAAGCCGCACGTCAGATTGGTGTGGAAGTGCCGCATTATTGTTACCATCCCGGTCTTAAAATTGATGGTAACTGCCGCATGTGTTTGGTGGACATCGAAAAATCTCCAAAACCACAAATTGCCTGCAATACCAAAGTGGCTCCCGGCATGGTGGTGCATACACAAACCGATAAAGTAAAAAAGATGCGTGCGTCGGTGATGGAATTTTTACTCATCAACCATCCTCTCGATTGTCCCACCTGTGATCAGGCTGGTGAATGTCGTCTGCAAGATTATTACATGAAGTACGACCGTATTCCGTCGCGCTTTGAAGAAACAAAAGTTCATAAAGATAAAATGATCGATTTAGGGTCTTCCGTGATGCTCGATCAGGAACGTTGCATTGCCTGTACGCGTTGTATTCGTTTCTGCCGTGATGTTGCCGGCCAAGATGAATTGGCTTTGGCTAACCGTGGCGACCATGTGACCATCACCACCTTCCCTGGTAAAAAGCTTTCCAATCCTTATGCCGGAAATGTGGTGGATATCTGCCCGGTGGGAGCGCTTACCAGTGATGAATTCCGTTTTAAAAAGCGCGTATGGTATTTAAAACGCACACCGTCTGTTTGCACGGGTTGTTCACGCGGTTGTAATATCGAAGTGCATCACGAAGGGAATAAAATTTATCGTCTTATTCCGCGCTATAATCCAAACGTTAATCAGTACTGGATGTGTGACGAAGGCCGCCATGGGTATCATTTTGTAAACGATAACCGCGTGCTGCGTGCTCAAATTATTAAAAACGGCGCCATGCAGGAAGTTTCGTTTGCCGAAGCTGCCGCTTATTTAGCCTCTCAATTAAAAACGATGAATAGCAGTGAGATTGCCACTATTTCTCACGCGGGTGAAACCAATGAGGTATTAAAAGCATTTGATGAGTTTTCCAAAAATGTTCTTAAAACCGATTTGCGTTATTACAGTCGTAACGAGGTAAAAAATCCTAGCTCCGATACTATTTTACGCACGGCCGATAAAAATCCTAATCAAGCGTACATTAACGATCTAAAATTAAAACCCGTATCCGAGATTAAAAATGCGCAAGCAGCGCTTGTGCTCAATGGATTAAGCGAAGCCGATTTTGAAATTTTGAAAAAGAAAAATATTCCTATCTTGGCTATTTTTGCAGCTAATGTTGGTGATGCATTGCCACATGCAAGTGTGGTTTGTCCAATTCCTACTTTTGCTGAACAGGATGGCCACCTTACCAACGTAAATGCTGTGGTGCAAAAAATTTCACAGGCTTTTGCCCCTCGTGGTGAATCGCGTTTGGTGGGTGAGTGGTTAGATGCAATAACACTGGCATTGGGCATGAGTGCTAAAAAGGCGGAGGCGGTTTCGGTATTTTAATGATTATTATTATTCTTAAAATTCTTATCCCTTTTCTCATTATTTTTAACATTATCCCCCTTCTTATTTGGGCGGAAAGAAAAGGTTCGGCTTTTATTCAGGGGCGCCATGGTCCTAACCGTGCCAGCATCAAGGGCTTGCGTTTGGGTGGTTTATTACATTCGCTCTCGGATGTTATCAAGCTCATGACCAAAGAAGATTTTACTCCCGGTCATGTCACCAATCCTTATTTTACAATCGCTCCGTTTTTAACCTTGGCTGTTGCTTGTGTAACTTTTGCTGTTATCCCGTTTGCGCATCCCATCACCATCAATGGTACCGAATTTGTTTTGCAGCCAGCTAACATCAACGTGGGTGTTCTGTATGTATTGGCCATGGCCTCCATGGGTGTGTTTGGCATTATGTTAGCCGGTTGGGCTGCAAACAATAAATATGCTCTTTTAGGAGGCGCTCGTTCCTCAGCTCAAATGATTTCGTACGAAATTTCAATGGGCTTATCCCTCTTAAGTGTTCTTATGTTGGGTGGTTCGCTGGAGCTTCATCATATTATCACCAATCAAACCGAAAACATGCTGCACTGGAATATTGTCCGTCAGCCGATTGCTTTCTTTCTTTTTACCGTGGCTGCTTTTGCTGAAACTAACCGCAACCCGTTTGATTTACCCGAAGGTGAATCGGAAATTGTGGGTTATCACGTGGAATATAGCTCCATGAAATTCGCTATGTTCTTTATGGCAGAATATGCACACATGATTGTGGCTTCTTGTCTTATCTCCATACTCTTTTTTGGCGGTTGGCAGGTTCCTTTTCTCTCTACCGATTTTATCCGTGCCCATGCCGATACCGGACTCTTCATCATTATTATGGCCCATGCGGTGTTGTTTATGATCATCGGGGCCTTCCTGCTGAAAAAATTTAAAAAAGGCCATTATGGCGATAAGCGTGATTACGAAGTGATTGTCGTGGGCGCGCCGCTTCTCTTGGGTGGTTTAGGTTTAGCGCTCTTAGCTTTCTTTACCGGTTCATTTAATTTGGGTGATACCGGCTCGCAGATTTTTACGGCTTTTATTCAGTTTGGTGTGTTTATGGCCAAGGTTCTCTTTTTCTGCTGGCTCTTTATTTGGGTGCGTTGGACGCTTCCACGCTTCCGCTATGATCAGTTGATGAATATTGGCTGGAAGGGGATGATACCGCTCGCTTTAGCGAATTTGGTGATAACCAGTATTGTAATGTTGTTTGTATGAACAGGAGAGTAACCCCCTCCGGCTCCCCCTTAATTTAAGGGGGAGGGGAAAGAAAGTGCTCCTCCCTTAGATTAAGGGAGGAGATAGAGGTGGGTTATCTTACTTTATGGGTGAAACGATTTTATTCTATATTTTTGGAGGCCTCGCTTTGTTGATGGTTTTCTTAACCGTTATTCAAAAGAACCCTGTAGCGAGTGCTTTATGTTTAGTGATGGCGCTTTTTAATTTGGCTGGTCTCTATGTATTGCTGATGGCTCCGTTTGTTGCGGTGATGCAAGTGCTTGTTTATGCAGGTGCCATTATGGTGCTCTTTATCTTTGTTGTTATGCTTTTAAAATTGCGCGACCAAGATTTAATAGACGATCAAGTGACACTTCCCAAGCTTTTTACCTTACCCTTGGCTGGTATTTTTATTTATTTACTGGTTCGTAAATTTTTAAGCCTGGGTACGGGAGCTTTTCCTGCTGTTGATGCTTCGTTTGGAGCTCCCAAAGAAGTAGGTAAAATTTTATTTGCCGATTATTTAATCCCGTTTGAAATCACCTCGGTATTGCTGCTTGTTTCCATCATTGGCGTGGTGCTACTTGCTAAAAAGGAGAGTCGGTAATGCAAAATATTACCGTTGTTCATTATCTCATTCTTTCTGCTGCCATGTTTGGCATTGGTCTTTGGGGCGTGGTGCTGCGTAAAAATTTACTGATCGTGTTTATGTGCATTGAAATTATGCTGAATGCCGCCAATCTTTCGTTTGTTGCACTGGCCCGTTATTTTGGAAAAATGGAAGCCCATGTGGTTGTATTTTTTGTGATGGCGGTGGCAGCGGCAGAAGCCGCTGTGGGTTTGGCGATTGTGATTATGATGTATAGAAATCGGCACACGGTGCGTACCGATGAATGGCGCATTATGGGGGGATAAGGTGTTTCCTAACCAGGTGCTTTTTTAATTTTTTGTGCGCCTGAAAGTCAGGATCATATAACGCCCTCACAAGTTCTGTGAAGATAGGCTACGTGCTTGTAGGGTGAGGGCTTTAAGGTGGGCTACAGTCGCCCCAAAAATTAAAAAAGCACCTGATTAGGAAAATCTTTTTGATGGTGGTGATTAAGAAAGTTTAGTGGAAGTGAAATAAAAATATGGAATTTAACACACAATTTTTAACATTAATTCCCTTAATGCCTCTAGCAGGAGCTTTAATTAATGGCACTGTGGCGCTTAAGGTGTCGCGTGATAGGCTTCATAATCCTGCTGTTAAAAATCCCGAAATGTTTTCGGCTTTTGTGGGCTGTTTATTTCCAATTCTTTCGTTTGCGCTTACCGTGTGGGCTTTTTTAACGTTAAAAGCTTTGCCCGAAGGGGAAGGAAAATTGGCTACGGATGCAGTGCTCCCTTGGTTATCAACGCCGCTTATCAATATTTCATTTGGTTTTTTGTTTGATCACCTATCAAGCGTGATGACACTTGTTGTCACCGGTGTGGGCAGCCTTATCCATATATATTCTCGCGGATACATGCACGACGACGAAGGTTTTTCGCGCTTTTTTGCCTATCTTAATCTCTTTCTCTTTTTCATGCTTTTGTTGGTTTTAGGCGATAACCTTTTAGTTCTTTTTGTGGGCTGGGAAGGTGTGGGGCTTTGTTCGTATCTTCTTATTGGGTTTTGGTTTACCGATGCGGCTAAAGCTCAGTGCGGCAAAAAAGCCTTTGTAGCTAACCGCGTGGGTGATTTTGGATTTTTAATTGGTCTCTTTTTTATTGTGTTTGCATTTACATCGCAGGCACAGAGCAGTGATTTACGTTTTTTTAATTACGACTTTTTGGCCGCCCATAAAGAGGTGTTGGCTCCTTTTGCAACGCTTATTACTCTTTGTTTATTTACCGGTGCAACAGGTAAGTCGGCGCAAATTCCACTCTATGTTTGGTTACCCGATGCCATGGCTGGTCCTACGCCGGTTTCTGCTTTAATCCATGCGGCCACCATGGTGACTGCCGGCGTTTATATGGTAGCACGTCTCTTTTTTGTGTATGCCATGGCCCCGTTTACTTTACATATTATTGCAACCATTGGTTTAGCTACTGCCATTGGTGCGGCTCTTATCGCTATCACCCAGTACGATATTAAAAAGGTATTGGCTTATTCTACCGTATCGCAATTGGGCTACATGTTTTTAGGCTTAGGTGTGGGTGCACCGCAGGCCGCTATTTTCCACGTTGTGACTCACGCTTTCTTTAAAGCTTGTTTGTTTCTTGGTTCCGGCTCTGTCATTTACGCCTGTCATCACGAACAAGATATTCGTCATATGGGTGGGCTCTTAAAAAAGATTCCTCTTACCGGTTTTATGTTTTTATTATCCACTATTGCCATTGCCGGTATTCCTCCCTTTGCCGGCTTTTTCTCTAAAGATGAAATTTTGTGGCATGTGTATGCCAGTGGTAATACCACCTATTATGTATTGGCACTTATGGCTGCAGGCCTTACGGCATTTTACATGTTCCGTTTATTTGCCTACACCTTTTTAGGAAAGTTTCGTGGCCATGAGGTTCATCATGTGCCGGCCAGCATGAATTTTCCCGTTCTTATTTTAGGAATTTTAGCGGTGGTAGGCGGGCTGATGGGAATTCCTGAAGTATTGGGTGGGCATAATCATTTTCATCATTGGTTGCACGAGCTCACGGCTGGACTTCCAGCTTTAGAAGGTGATCATCATACCGAACTCATGCTTATGGGTGTGTCGGCTGCTTGGGCCCTTTTGCTTTCTCTTATTTCTTTAGCGCTCTATAGCCGTAACCTGGAATGGACTAAAAATATTAAAATTAAGCTTAAACCCCTCCATAATTTAATGAGTAATAAATTTTATATTGATGAATTGTATAATGCCGTCATCATTCAGCCCCTTAAACATATTTCGGATGCCTTGTTGTGGAAGGTGGCTGATGTGAAGTTGATAGATGGTATTATTGTACATGGCTGGGGCAATTTAGCTCGCTTTATGGCGGGTGTGATTGTACGCGTGCAATCGGGGCTTGTGGCTCATTACGCTATTCTCATTTTAATTAGTTTAATTGCCATGCTGTATGTAGTGACCAAATAATTTTTTATGGAATTTATTAATAACCATATTTTGTCTCTTGTTATTTTTTTCCCTGTAGCTGCGGCGCTTATTATTATGCTGCTGCCCCGCGAGGAAAAAACGCTTATTCATCGCTTGGGCATTTTGCTGGCCTTAATTGAATTTTTTATTTCGCTTCATTTGTATTTTCATTTTGTTGGTACCGGTACCTTTGAATATACCGAAATGCTCTCGTGGATTCCCACCTGGAAAATTAATTATTTTGTAGGCATTGATGGCGTTAGTTTATTACTTATTCTTCTTTCTACCTTTTTAACCCCTCTTGTATTGCTATCGGCCACGCATGCAGTAACCACGCGCGTTAAAGAATTTGTAATGGCTGTATTGGTGCTAGAAGCCGGTATGGTGGGTGTGTTTAGTGCACTCGATTTTTTCCTGTTTTATGTTTTTTGGGAAGTGATGTTGGTACCCATGTATCTTTTAATTGGTGTATGGGGCGGCAAACGTAAAATTTATGCAGCGCTCAAGTTTTTTATTTACACAATGGCTGGATCGCTGCTCATGCTTATTGCCATCCTTTATATATATTCAAAAACCGGCACATTCAGTTTGGTGGATTTGTACGAACAGGGTTTTGATCCCGCTGTTCAATTTTGGTTGTTTGCTGCTTTTGCTTTAGCTTTTGCCATAAAAGTTCCTTTATTTCCGCTCCATACCTGGTTGCCTGATGCACACGTAGAAGCGCCAACAGCCGGTTCGGTTATTTTGGCTGGCGTACTTTTAAAGATGGGTACCTATGGTTTTTTTCGATTTGCCATGCCGCTTTTTCCTCAGGCTTTTATAGTATTTCAGCCCTACCTCATTTTCCTTTCTGTAGTAGGTATTGTGTATGGAGCTTTGGTAGCCATGGTGCAAACCGATATTAAAAAGCTGATTGCTTATTCGTCTGTATCGCACTTGGGTGTTGTAATGTTAGGTTTGTTTGCTTTGGACCGTACGGCCATGATGGGTGGGCTTTTTCAGATGCTGGCTCACGGTATTTCTACCGGAGCACTTTTCTTTTTAGTGGGTATTATTTACGAACGTACCCATTCGCGTGCTATAGCCGAGCACAGCGGCGTAATGAAAATTATGCCCTGGTATGGAGTGGTGTTTGTGCTGGTGACCATGTCGTCTATTGGTTTGCCTCTTACTAACGGTTTTGTAGGAGAGTTTTTAACCTTGGTGGGTTCGTTTCAAACGGCACGCTGGCCCACTATTGTGGCAGCTTCGGGTGTTATTTTATCGGCAGTTTATATGTTGTGGATGGTAGAACGCGTGTTTTACGGTGAAGCTAAAACACCTGTAGGCATTAAAATTCCCGATTTATCATTGCGTGAAATTGTAGTGTTGGTTCCTTTAATTGTTTTTATTTTGTGGATGGGCATTATGCCTAAAACTTTTATGAAAACTTTGGATGCTCCCATCGAACAGTTGTTTATGCAAATGGCGGGAGATGTGACGGATGCTGAGGTTAAGTAATGACACCTATTGATATTGATTCTTATAAAGCAGTGCTGATGGCTGGGCTACCCGTATGGATTTTGTGCGGGGGCGGAGTATTGGCTCTTTTATTAGATGCTATTTTTAATCGCAAAGGCAGCCTTGTGGTTTACTTAACCGGTATTGCCACCATGGTGGCAACGCTCGCCGTTTGTTTTAACCAATGGGATCAAACTGCTGCTTTACCGCAAACGGCTTTAAAGCTCGATCTCTTAACCCGTTTTTTTATTGTGTTGGTGCTGGTTGTAGGCCTTTTAAGCTTATGCCAAGTTTATGCCTATCTTAAAACACACACATCCTCCACCTCTACCGCTAAAGGTCCTTTAGGGGCCTCTATGGTAACACTCATTTTATTTTCTATTGCGGGGCAGGTATTTTTATTTTCGGCCGATCATCTTATTACCAGTTTCATCGGGCTCGAAATCATGTCGCTCGCGGTATACGTCTTGGTTGGAAGTAAAAAAGATGATCCGCGTTCTAACGAAGCCGCTATGAAATATTTTGTATTAGGCTCGGTGGCTTCGGCTTTTATACTTTATGGTATTGCTTTGTTATATGGCTCTTTTGGTTTTTTAACGTTTTCGCAATTATCGGGTGTGGGAGCTTCTACCGAATTTTTACCGCGCATTGGTTTGGTTTTTGTGTTGGCCGGCGTGTTGTTTAAATTAGGCATTGCTCCGTTTCATTTTTGGGTGCCCGATGTGTACGAGGGCGCGCCGGTGCCGGTAACGGGTTTTATGTCTACGGCTGTTAAGGCCGCGTCCATTGCGTTTTTTATCCGCATTATTACCAATTTGCATTTTATTCCCGATGTGATGGTTTCTAAAATTTTATTTGTGTGCGTGATTTTAACCATTGCCGTGGGCAATTTGGGTGCCCTCATGCAGGAAAATTTAAAACGCATGCTGGCGTATTCGTCCATTGCCCACGCGGGTTATATGTTGCTTGGTCTTTATTCGGGTTTTAAAGATGGTCAGTTTGATCCACAAGCCTCTACGGCTGTTCTTTTTTATCTCATTGGTTATTCGGTAATGAGCTTGGGGGCTTTTGGAGTGCTGTCGGTAATGGTGGATCATCAAAAAGAAGCCTGTCAGTTTTCGGATTTAAACGGATTGGGTTATTCGCGTCCCGTTTTAGCAGCCTGTTTTTCGCTTTTTATGCTCTCGCTTTTGGGTATTCCTCCCACGGTAGGGTTTGTAGGCAAATATTTTGTATTTAGTTATGCTGTAGCACACGGACAAATTCCTTTAGCCATTTTTGGTGTGATTATGAGCATTGTGTCGGCTTACTATTATTTGCGTCCTATGGTGGCTATGTACTTTAAAGGCAAATCCGATCGTTTGGTAATCACCTCCATTCCGCTGCCGCTTATGTTTGCGGTGGTGTTTTGTGTAGTGGCCATTCTTATTTTGGGTATTAATCCCAAAGACTACATCGATATTGCGCTTATGGCGGTTAATCCTGCTCAGTAATATAAATATTTGATAAATAATGCTTTTTTATTATTCTTTGTCGTGAGAATACTTTTTTAGAGTTGTATCTAAAAAAGTATTTACTTTTTTAGAGTTCACTCTAAAATGGTTTTATGTTTGAACGTACGCTCGTTAATCCCTTATTAAAAGCACTCACTCAGTGGAATAAAATGGTGTTGTTATCGGGGCCGCGGCAAGTGGGTAAAACAACGCTGGCGGAGGAATTAAAAAAGAAATGTGGGCAGGGAATTTATTTTAACTGGGACGATATTAATCATCAAAAAAAAATGTTGGCCCAGCCTTATTTTTTTAGTTCAGAAAATAGGGAGCCTCAAAAAGATTTTTTGGTGATTTTCGATGAAATTCACAAATACTCCCGCTGGAAAAACTATTTAAAGGGCGCTTTTGATACTTACCATCACGACTATCGTTTTTTGGTAACCGGTAGTGGCAAAATAAACGTACATAAAAAAGTTGGCGATTCGTTGTTAGGGCGTTATTTAACATACGAACTGTTTCCATTAACGGTAGGAGAACTTTTAAACCAGTTGCCTGCTAGTTCAAGTGTTGCTACTTGGCTGGAAAACCCCGATTCTATTCATCCACAGGCGCTAGTGAATTATGAGGCCTTATGGAATTTTGGTGGATTTCCCGATCCGCTAACCAAGGGGGAGATGGCCTATTACTTACGTTGGAGCGATGAACGTAAGCAAATTATTGTGCGCGATGAATTGCGGTATTTGTCCCAAATTCGGGAAATTTCCCAGCTTGAAATATTAGGTCATTTGGTTCCTCAAAAAGTTGGAAGCACTTTTTCAATTAATTCGTTGCGTGAAGATGTTGGCGTAGCCTTTGAAACAATACGGGCCTGGATGAGCTTGTTTCATATGGTGTATTACACATTTCAGGTATTGCCTTTTACCGCAAAGCTTGCATCGATGATTAAAAAAGAACCCAAAATTTATTTGTACGATTGGGCCGAACTTAATGATGAGGCAAAAAAATTTGAAAATATGGTAGCCCTGCATTTGTTTAAAATGGTGGCCTTATGGAATATGTTGGGCGAAAAAAAATGGAGCTTGTGTTATTTGCGCGATAAACAAAAGCGTGAAGTGGATTTTGCTCTTGTGCAAAATGGAAAACCCTTTGTGCTTATCGAAGCAAAGATATCCGATGACAATCCCGATCCTTCATTGTTGTATTATCAGCAAAAACTAAAAATACCCATTGTGGTGCAGCTGGTACACAAACCCCATATTTTTAAAATAACACGTATTAATGAGTTAAAACAAATCATTGTATCGGCTGCCCATTTTTTAAGCGTGTTAGGGTAGGTATGGTGCCGTATTCAAAAGTAAAAAACTGTATTCAAGGTGCAATAGCCGCTTGACACTAAAAGCCGCTGGGCGTAGGTAAAAGTATTAGTATTTTTTCATTTTCATTAACCTTAAAAAATTAGGAGCTTTTTTTATGAAATTAAACAAATTGTTAGTTTTGTTGTGCGCTGGCGCTTTGGCTTTGGGCACTGTGGCTTGTGGTGATAGCAGTGATTCGAGTAGTGATCCGATTCGCCTACAACTCGTGCGCAAACGGCAACTACAGCCGCACAAACCAAAGCATTAACCATAGCTTTAGCTAACCCTACTGCTAGTGTTTCTTCTGCCTTAACCCGTACCGACATTGAAGAACAAACTTATGATTGCGAATCTGGTGATCCTGGTACAGTTACTTATTCAGGCTCATATGATGACTCTGACGGTTTGCTTTATAGTTTTGATATGGATTTCCAAGACTGTGAAGGTTTGGATGGGCTTATGAGCATTGATGTGGATTTTACTGGCGATGATTATGGTTTTACTTTTAACGGTGACTTGACCAGTGAAGGTTGCGATATCAACTATACTAACTATGGTTATGCGATTACTGGTACAAGTATTGCTTTAACCGGTTCGTTTAACGTTGATTGCGGAGCTGATGGCTCAGTTGGTTGCGACTTTGAAGGCACTGAACCTCTCGATTCTGAATCGGATACTTTTATTACTGATTTAGTTAACCTTTACGAAGAACGTTGTGACACTATCTAATTTTAATTAGATTAAGACTTTCAAAACCCCCTCTGCCAAAAGCGGAGGGGGTTTTTTATTTTTAGGATATAAAGATATCCATAAATTCATATTTTTGCTGCGCTGCGGCACATCTTTTTTACTTTTAGTATTGTCTTTGCTCATTTTTTAACCTATCCAAAATTCTTTTAGATAGGTTAACTATGAGGTTCTTTTTTAAAATATTTTTACTGCTTTTAATTGTTTCGGCTTGCTCCACTTCCAACAATAAAAACAATTCTATCCCTCTCATGCAAATAACAGGGCCCTTAGCGCGCAGTGTGGATGCTTTATCGGGAACCTTGTCTGTTTATTCGGTTGAACAAAGCGGTAGCGGCAGTCTTTTAAAAAAAGCCGATCTCTATTTTTTTAACGGCACTAATGGTCTTACGGTTGCCTCTCCAGTGGTACATTTAAAAGGTGGTAAAGCCTATCGCTTTGTCCTCATTATTAATTACAATGATGTGCCCATTGCTTATGTAGACATTACCCAGGTAATTGCGGCTAGTGGTGATGATAAAATTACATTTACACAAGAGCAGCTTAACTTAAGCGGTATTCGCACCGATATTTCTGCGGATCAAATTGCCAGCGAAGAAGCAAATAATATTTTACCAAATTTGGATTTGGACGGTGACGGCTACAGTAATTATACAGAAATTTTGGCCGGTACTAATCCGGATGCTGCTGATAGTATTCCATTAGGGCCCACTATATCTAATTACGCGCTTTCTTTAACTGAAAATGGAAATAAATTAACGATTGATGCCGATTTATTCGATGGCAACGGTATTAAAAATGTGGATCTTCATTTTTATTTAGATGGTGTAAACGCCGACTATTTAAAAAGTGCCATGCAAAGTTCTTTAAGCGGGGATGTTGGTGAGAGTAGTCGCCATTATACGGCCATTTTAAATCCTCAGTATGCTCCCGGAGAGCTTACCGTTCTTATACAAGTAACAAATGCGCTGGATTTAACCACGCAGAAAGAAGCGGTTATCTTAATTACGAGCAATGGTCAAAATGTGCCGCCCCTTATTAGTTGGAATTTATTAAATGGCCAAACAGTCGATGGTACCGTTTTAATTGCTATATCGGCTCGTGATGAAAATGGGTTAACCCAGTTAACTTTGGATAGCCCTGTTATTAATGGAGTGGTTGATTTGGAAAATGGTACGTATCAAGCTGAATGGAGAACAGAGGATTATCCTGACGGTAGTTATACATTACAGGCAACAGCTTCCGATTCTACTTTAACTACTACAAGTACAATTCAGGTTTTAATTTCAAATGGTACAGATAAGGCAGGGCCTGCTATTACTTTAAGTGTACGTAGTAAAGTGGGAGATGCTGTATTAAATGAAATCAATTTTAATAATGGCGAAAAAGTCTACGATAAAGTGGAGCTTAGTGCTTTGGCCGTAGATTCTAAAAGTGGAGTTCTTAATTTGGATTATGCAGGGGTTAGCACGCTAAACATGTATCCTAATCAGGGGACTTTGTATGCTGCTATGTTGGGAGTGCCAGTATTATTAGGGCAAGACACCTACAAAAATGATTTTGATACTACGTTACTAAATGATGGTGATAAAGTGACCTTTAATTTTACTGCAACAGATGCAGCTAACAATCCCAGTAACAAGTCCTTTACGATGGAAGTTCAAAATACTCCGTCTATAAATGCGCTTCAAATTGATGGTCAGTCTGTTGGAGTGTACAACAATACTAACCAAGCTAATCAAACAGGTATTACTTTAACATTAACCAATGATCGCGTACTTAATTTTACGTGGAATGTGAGTGATGTTTTATCGGATGAAGAAAAATTAGTTAAAGGTACTAATTGTCAGAGTACAGATGTTGTTTTTAGTAATACGAATTCCACAGTAACATCTGTCAACGTAGCCGCCACTTCTCTTTTAACCGCTGATTACATTTTTTGTTCTGTTAATAAAGCTACTCATTTAGATGCTAGTTTGGCCAGTTTTAACCGAAGCAGTCAAATAATTCATATTAATTTTGATAATGATGGCGATGGATATGATAGTGAAAATGATCCTTTTGATAATGATCCAAGTGAACATTTAGATGTGGATGGAGATGGAAGGGGAGATAACAGTCACGATAATTGCCCAACTGCTAGTAATTCAAATCAGGCTGATTATGATTCTGATGGATTGGGTGATGCGTGTGATAATGATGCGGATGATGATGGTTATATTGGAAGTAATTTTGGAGGAAATGATTGTAATGATTTAAACGAGGATGTGTATCCTAATGCGCAAGAACGTTTTAATTTGATTGATGATGATTGTGATGGGGATTTTAGAAATATTATGATTACCGATGCGGATACAGAGTTTTTAGGTGATGGTACAAGTACTGATAATTTTGGAACAAAAATTGTGACAGGAGATATTAATGGAGATGGGTATGATGACTTAATTGTTTCTGCTCATATTTTTCATAGTATAGGTAAAGTATATCTTTTTTATGGTCGAGCAGATATATCAACCTTTGATACAGCTACTTATGATGCTATTTTTACGGGTGAAGCTGCTGAAGATGAAGCTGGGTATTCCTTAGCAACGGGTGATGTAAATAGAGATGGGTATGATGATATTGCTATAGGCGCTTTGTATAATGATACAGGTGGAGATCAATCAGGAAAAGTGTATTTGATATATGGTTCTTCAACTAAATTTTCTGGAACGCGTTCAGTAGGCAATTATGTGCGTTTTGTAGGTGAACCAGGGGGTGGTAAGGCGGGCTCTGCTTTAACTATGGGAAATATTAATGGTGATGGCTATCAGGATATTATTGTCGCTGCTTATGCGAATGGTTCTGATGCAACGGGAAAAGTTTATATAATATACGGTTCTGGCGTTAAATTGTCCTCTCTTACGGATAGGTACTTATCTAATTACACTTCATTTACTGGTGAAACTTCATATGATCTTGCAGGAAGTAGTATTGCTGCTGGCGATATGAATGGTGATGGATATGATGATTTATTCATTTCAGCTCCTTATCATGATGGTAAAGTATTTTTAGTTTATGGGTCGCCAACTAAGTTTACAGGTGATCATGCATTGGCAGTATATCCTGTGTTTTTAGGTGAAACTGAATCTAGAGAGGGTGTCGGACATGGTATTCATACAGGTGATTTGAACAATGATGGTTATAGTGATGTATTGATTAATGCACCGTATAATGATGATGGCGGTTTAGGGGCTGGAAGAGCTTATATTGTATATGGATCGAGTTCGCGATTAAGTGGCTCAAGATATTTATCTATATACCCTTCCTTTATTGGTAATAGTACTGCTGAAATTGGGGCGTCAGAAATAGCTGATGTAAATATGGATGGCTATGATGACGTTTTTATAGCTTACGCGGATGAAACTTATAACGGTATCGTGAGGGGAGGTAGGGTTCATTTGATGCTTGGTAGTGGTACTAGGTTTCAAGGTTCTATTTATTTAAATCCGTCAGATTATTATTTTAATGGAGCAACGCGAGACGGTTCTATGGGTAATGATATTATCGTAGGTGATATTGATGGTAATGGAGAAAATGATATTTTAATCAGTGCAATTCCTAGTATTAGCTCCGGAACAGTTAACTTATTTTTGAATGGTTATTAGTTTTGGAATGACTGTGCACAATATCTCTCATCTTATTTAACAACGCATTTTAAAAGCGCAGCCTTTCTAATTACCCTCCTTACATTTACTCAGCATGGTGAGTAAATCAGAAAAAGACTATAAACGTTTCTTATTTCAACAGCTTATACGTAGGCTTAATCAGTCTAAGAGTCATATTCAGGTGCGCATCTCAATTTTTTCCATAACACTTGCAGGTTTTATTCCGTTTGCTATATCCCAGCTCGCAACCGAGTATGAGCAAAAAACTTCACATCCGTAACCAACTCCATCATCACGACCCCGATTTTATTAATCGGGTTAAAGGGGCTTTTAAAGTACTGGAAAAGTATTTTCGCTATCAAGTAGTAGGGCTTGAGAATATACCCAAAAATACCGGGTGTCTCCTGGTGATGAACCACGGCATTATCCCCTGGCATGGGTTTTTATTGGCCAAAAAGATGATGGATAAGGGGATTTATCCCCGTGGTTTGGGGGCTGGATTTTTGTTTGATATCCCTTTAGTGCGTGAGTTTTTTTTAAAAAGCGGGGCGGTAAATGCGAACCCTAAAAACGCTCAGGCTTTGCTCAAGCAAAAGCAAATTGTGATGCTGGCCCCCGGGGGTATTTACGAGGGGCTTGTATGTCAGCCCGGCATGAAGCGTATTCCTTGGGAGCGCCGTAAAGGTTTTGTGAAATTAGCGTGTGATGCCGGGGTTCCTATTGTTCCCAGCAATTGCCCGGCGGTTAATGATGTATACGATAACTCCACTTTTCTCTTAAAATTACGCATTAAAATACTGGAGGCCACCCGTTTTTCCCTACCCCTTTTTCATGGCATTGGCCTCTTGCCATATCCCAAAAAACTTACCCATTACGTGGGAAAACCCATCCCTGTAACCCCTAAAAAGGGCGAAAGTAAGCCCAAACAGGTGCTGCGTATCCACAAAGAAGTGATTCGGTCTATGAAGGAGCTTCAGGATATGGCTCAAAAATCTTCTAAATAACTACTGGAAAACACTCAAAAATAAGGCTAAACTGTTGCTTTGTAACAATAGCCCAATTTTTAATTTATGACCGATCTTGGAAAATTACTGGCGCAGCAGTTTGAACCGTTTAGTGATGACGAACGGGACATTCTTAAAAACTTTGTTCAAATGGACAAAGACGCCAAAGATTTTAAACATTACAAAGAAGGTTTTTTAAAAATTCTTTATAAAGATTTGATGAATTTTTATAAGTGGGATGTAACGCACGAAGACCGCACCAATATCCGCAAGCGTTTAATCAGAGTGTCGGGTCTTTTCTTTCAAGTGCCCATCGAAGAACTGCGATCCTTATCTTCTAAAGCCAAATTATCCCAAAAGAAAATTGTATACGATTCTCCTCCCAACCCCATGGAAGCCGAAAATGTGGAGATGCATTCGTACGACTTAAAATATATTGAAGGCTTTAACCAGTTTTTTGCCCGTGTTTTTATAGACGTGAATCTCTCGGCACTCGATTATATTACCGGCAACCGAGAAAAACGTATTTATCCGCATTCGCAATACATTGTGTTTCGCAAAAGTATTCAGGAAGAAGTATTGTCTCAAACGTACTTAACGGCCTCGGCCGAGCCTCTCACGCAAACGCAACTTATTTCACTTTATAATCCCGATGGCACACGCCGCGATTTTATTACCATTGGGTTCGATCTTATTTACGAATCGGCCTTTATTGATTTTTTCCATCATGCTCCCAATTTAACGCCTGTTACGCTTTCGCGTAACGCGCACATTATGGGGTATACTTTTTTAGAGGCTGCTTTAACACGCTTGTCCGATCTTAAAAAATCGGGCAGCTCCATTGAAAAAGAATTTCCCGTTTATTTCCTTGATCCGCTTCACAATAATTATTCCAAAATTGATTCCCTCATGCAGTTTATGGCCGATAGTCTCATGCCACAAATTGCCGAAAAAATCCGCCAATGGAATACGCAGTTAAGCCTAGATGCCCGCAATTTTGATATTTATTGGCACGATTGATTACACGATTAAGACCGAATGGTCACATCGCCTTTTACCACTAGCTGACAACCAAGCCGTTCATCCAAGCCTACCGATGTTAAATTGCTAAATAGTTCTACTTCGGCCTCTGTTTGTTTATTTAAATTTTCACTCCCTTTTACAATAATGCAACGGCAAGTACCGCAGCTCCCCATGCGGCAACCAAAGGGGAGAGAGGCACCACATTCATCTACCACGTCCGGGATTTTAGACCCCGTAGGCACTTCAACGGTTAAATTATCAGTTATAAAAGTTACTTTTGGCATGAGGGATTTTCCTAAAATAGGCGGCAGACTATGTTATGTCAAATATTTATTATTTTTTGCCCTATTTTTAATCAACTTGTTAAAAAGTTCATTTTTTAAGGATACTTAAAGTCTTGATGCTGTACGAAGCGCTTGTACTTTAATTTGAGCTATACTAAAACTAGAGTTTCAAAATATGAAAGTTGCTCTACTCACCTTATTGAATCTGATCCTGGTTTCGGGAGCTATTTATCTTTTTACACGTCGTAATTTACTCAGTAATTTTAAAGGAGGCCAGTGGTGGCTTACCTGGCTTGCTGTGGGAGTTATTACTCTTATGGATGAGCTCACCAGTATTTTTTATGCTCCCAGCGAAGCCCATCGTTACATTGGCGTTGCGGCTATTGTTTTCATTCCCTTTACCGCACTTTTTATCCATTACATGACCACGCGCATGGTGGAAATTGCCGAAATTTTGGATGTGCATAATTTAAAAGGTGGCGGGGTTTATAATTTTTCTTATTTGGTGTTAGGGCCTGTGATGTCGTTTGTAGCGGTGGCATCCATTATGGTGGATTATACCTTAACGGCGGCTCTATCATCGGTTTCGGCTATTGAAAATTTAACCCCTTTTGTAGAATTGGGTTTATCTGGAAAGCTGGCGGTAGAGATGGGGGTCATTTGGCTTATTGCCGGCCTTAATATTTACGGGATTCGTGAAAATACCAAAGTAACCTTTGCTACGTTTCTTATCACTGCCGTTGTATTTTTAAATCTGATCCTTTTGGGCTTTATTCATTTTGGTAGCAATCCCGTTACAGCTTTTGCCACTGGGGTTACAGACACAATTACTTCTTTTAAAGGACACGGAGTTTTTAGCGGTTATTTCTTTTTTATTGGAGCAATCTCCAGTTGTATTTTGGCTTATTCCGGAATTGAATCGGTATTGCAAACGGCCAGTCTTGTTGAAAACTGGAAAGTGGTAGCCAAGGCCTATATGTTTTTGGCTCTTACGGTAGGTATTTTAACACCGCTTGTGAGTGTGTTGGTACTGTCGGCTCCTGGCATCAATTTTTTGGAGCACGAAGGCGATTTAATCCCGCATTTTGCTAACCTTTTAGGTGGTAAGACCTTTAGTATGATTTTTTCACTGGTAGCTTTTGCTACACTTACTATGGCTGTTAATACGGCCTTTGTAGCTAGTAGCGAGCTGTTAGAACGTGTGGCCCATCGTTATGGTTTTCATTGGATTATTAAAACCAACGAACGTGACTCGCTTTATCGCATTCATATTGCCAGTGCCATTTTCTTTTCTATCATCATCTATGTAACCCAAGGCGGGCAAAAAATGCTGGCCGAAATGTATGCGGTGGGTTTGGTGGCTAGTTTCGTTATTAATCTCGCCTCTCTCCTTATTTACCGTTATTTTATGGGCACTAAAGAAGTGAGTGCTTTTAACGTGAGTCGCAGCGGTACACTTGTTTTTTTCATCATTATTTTTTCATGCTTTGTTTATCTCTCCTATCATAAGCCTGTTGGATTTTTTCTTTGGTTTTTTGTGAGCATTTTGTTTTTGATGGTGGGCATTTACGGCACGCGCAAAAAATCTCCCGAGTTTGTTCAAATTGAACAGGGTGAAAACCCCATGGATATTCTTTTTTATATTGCCGAAGCAAGCGATGATAATGTGCAGCTTTATTTTAAACGCCCGTTTGATTCCCCCCAAGAAAAACTTTATGGCACTTCGGTTTTTATTACATTTTATTCGCCACGCAGACCTATTCCGCCGCGTTTAGCGCCAAACCATTTTCGCCTGCCACTTAAAGGCGCCAGCATTTACAATAGTATAGTGGCTATTTTGCATCTGGTTCTTTACGAATTATCTCAAAAAAATATTACAGTTCATTTTGGATGGCCCACATCTTCGTGGCTTGATCGTTTTTCTATTGGCGTGATGGTGTATCAGTTTATGAAAATGCCCAAGCATTTTCCCAATGTTAATTTCCGTATTGAAAAATATAAAAATATATGACGCTTTTAAAAAGTAAAAGCCGCCGCTCTAAAAAGAAGGGTCTTCCCCCCGGAAGTTTAGTGTATGTAGGTGAAGAGCCCAAGGCTCCGGTTATTGTAGAGCGTTTTTATTATGGGAAAGGCACTTGCGTGCAGCAAGTGTTAGAAAATCCACTTAGCTTTAAGTTGGCATCCCAAGCTAACCATGTGGAATGGTTAAATGTGGAAGGTATTCACGATACGGCGCTTGTAGCATATTTGGGTAAAGAGCTTAATATTCATCCGCTAGTGTTAGAAGATGTGATGAACTCTAACCAAAGACCCAAAATTGAAGATTTTGGGTCTTATATTTATTTGGTTCTTAAAATGCTTCGTTTTGACGAGGTAAAGCGGGAAGTTTTTTCAGAACAGGTGAGTTTTATTGTGGGCCCCAACTGGCTGGTTTCATTTCAGGAAGGGTTTCAGGGCGATGTTTTTAATTCTCTTCGGGATAGAATTAAAACAGGTGCAGGTACTTTAATAGAGCGTGGTACCGACTTTTTGCTCTATTCACTTTTGGATGTTATTGTAGATCATTACTTTGAGTGTTTAGAAAAACTGGGCGATGTTATTGAAGAAACCGATGAGGCTGTAACGCATGAGCTTAGCTCTCAATTTTTAAGTACCATCCATCATCTTAAAAAAAATCTTATCACGCTTAGGCGTTCGTTGTGGCCTTTGCGTGAAGTTATGTTGTTTTTAGATAGAACAGAGTCTCAGTTGGTAGCTCCTGGTACAAAAAAATATTTTAGAGATGTGTACGATCATGCTGTTCAAATTATGGAAACCGTAGAAACCGATCGCGATATGGTGCAGGGTTTGATGGATATTTATCTAACAACTATTAGTAATCAGCAAAACAGTGTGATGAAAACCTTAACTTTGATGGCCACCATTTTTATGCCGCTTACTTTTATAGTGGGGGTGTATGGGATGAACTTTGATTTTATGCCTGAGCTAAGATGGGAATTTGGTTATCCTGCCGTTTGGATTTTTATGACTGTTTTAACATTGGGGATGGTTGTTTTTTTCAAAAAGAAAAAGTGGTTTTAAATATCAGTTTTAAAGGGTTTAAATTTTAACAACAAAACCGGCATTAAAAATATTTCCGTAAAAATTGAAATAAACAATGTAAAACTTGTAGCCGCACCAAAGTTTTTCATGGGTTGAAAATTACTTAACCCCAACACGCCAAACCCAAGCACCAATACAACTGATGTAAAAATAACGGCAGTACCAATACTCTTGTTAGTTTCCAAAATAGCTTTTTCGTAGTCTTTATGAAGAACCACCAGCTTTTTAAACTTCATCAAATAGTGAATACTGTCATCAACTGTGATGCCAATAGAAATTCCCGCTGTCATCACGGTTGCAATATTGAGTTTAATGTCAAAAAGGCCCATAAGGCCTAAGGTAATAAAAATAGGAATTACATTGGGTATCATGGTGATGATGCCACCCTTAAGGCTGCGTAATACCAGTATCATCATCACAAGTACCGATACTAGAGCTGTGCTAAAGCTTTGATATTCAGCTTTTAGTAAATTGTCATCCACTTCCAGCCACACAATATTGCCGCCTGTTTCTTGTACTTTTACTGGAAATTCTGAGAAAGCCTGTTGTGCTTCTTTAGTAAAAGTTTTTGAAAATTTGTGCATGGATTCGCTGGAGCGCCAGTGGCTTTTAATGTTGATTCTAATTTTTTGATTATCAACAGTTTTATAGCGAGCAATTTCACGATCGCCGGCGCTTTCGGCCAGCAGTAATAGTTGAGCAATTTCATCAGTTGTATTGGGGATACTGTAATAAGCCGGATCGTTATTATGAAAAGCCTGGTTTAGTTTTTTAACATATTCCGAATAGGTAATGGTTTTGGCAATAAAATAGCTATGATTATTGCCAGATTTTTTAATAAATGTTTCCAGTTTGTTTAAAAAAACAGGATCAACAGCGGGGCTGTAGTTTTTATTAGTACTTTCAATAATAAGTTCGGCTGTATTAGCGCCAGAGAGTTCTTGTTCAAAGTGATCAATACCCTGACGGGTTTTATCCTGTTTAGGAAAATAGTCTATCACATTGGTTTCTACCCCAACTTTGGTTGTTCCCCAAAGGCTTATAAGAGTGATAGCCATAAAAAAATAAAAAACTGCATTGGTATGTTTTGAAACAATTTTAAAAACCTTATTTAAAACTGTTTGCATGGCCCCATCATCCATAATGATGGCAATTTTTGATTTATGGCGAGGTAAAAACCAAATAAGAATGGGTAAAAAGAAAATAGTGAGAACATAAGCCAGCATCACACCAGCCGAGCTGTATTGCCCTAACACTTGGTTGGGAACAAGAGGGCTTGCATTAAACGATAAAAATCCGGCAAATGTTGTAAGGGCGGTAAAAAAACAGGGTACAAGAAGTTGGCGAGCGGTGTTTTTAATGGCTGTTAGCTTGTCGGGATATAAGGCCTCGTTTTCGTAATAAGCAAGCATCATGTGTACGCTATCGGCCACGCATACGGCAATAAGGATGGTCCCCATCATGGCTGTCACGGCATTTAAGGTATTCCCCATAACAAAATAGAGAGCGATGATGACAATGACGGTAAAAATCATCACTGTCATGGGTAAGATGGAAACATAAATGTTTCTAAAAAATACAAAAGTAACGATGGTGATGAGTAAAAAGAGTAAAGGTAGAAATACACGTTGATCACGTACGGAATAACGGTTAAAAGCAGTGTCACCAACGGGCCGGCCGGCCATATAATATTCGTAATTATTTTTATTTTCTTCCTTAATAATTTGTTCCACTTCATTAATCATTTGGTCGGAAGCCTGGATGTCTCCCTCGTGCACATCTAAATACAAATAAAACGCTGTTATATTTTGTTTTGTGTTGGTGAGAATCTCTGCGGTAACCGGATCTTCGGTAATTTCCTTTTTTAGAATTTCTATGGCGCTCTCATTTTGAGGAATAGTTTCAAAGGGCTTTTTAATAACCAAAGAATCGTCTTCCGATTTTATACTTTCGTATTCGGTGATACTGAGTACTTTTGTTACATGTTTTAAGGCCTTAAAACGTTCGGAGAGTTTTTTAGTAAATTCGAGTTCATTTTTCCCAAAAGCATAGGGAACCCTTATAGAAACAGCCAACAATCTATCGTTATCAAACTCTTGAGTAAATTTTTGGTAATACGCATATACGGGATCGTTGTGTTTCATCCACACGGGCATACTATTGTCGGAATTGGTGAGATTTTGTGCGTAAACGTAAAAAGCGGCAAAAAAGATAGTGAATCCTAAAAATAAAATGGGAAAACGCCATTTGATGATGTTTTCTATAATGCGGTCTACAATAGAATAGAGCTTGTGCACAATGCTTAAAGCCATAATGCATTTAAACGATGAAGTAAAGAGTTGAGCTTTTCCTTTGAATCTCCAGTCAAGCTGGGGTAGGAAGGGGCATGCAGTCTTTGAAGAAAAATGGAATTTTGCTAATGGTGATGGCCTCCTTTTGTTTTTCTATTATGGGGGGGCTTGTTAAGTATTCTACGGTGCGTTTAAATTCCCATGAAGTTGTTTTTTTTCGCACTTTTTTAATGTTTTTATTTCTCTTGCCCTGGATGCTTATTCATAAAATTCGAATTTGGCCCATTAATGCTCCCGCTATGTTTATTCGTTCGGCCTCCGGGTTTACGGCTCTTGTTCTTGCTTTTTATGTGACTACTAAAATTACATTGGCTGATGCCTCCATTCTTAATAATACGTCGGTTGTTTTTGTGGCCATTATTTCTATTTTTTATCTTAAAGAAAAACCATCGGGCTTCCTTTTCTTTTTTATATTTTTTGCGCTTATTGGGGCGGCCTTTATCGTTAAACCTAGTTTTAATGTGATAAATGTACCGGGCGTGCTGGGATTAACCTCAGGAGTTTTTGCGGCTATTGCTTATATCTCCATTAAAAATCTGCATAAAACCGAACATCATATGACAGTTATTTTTCACTTCGCCTGGTTTAGTTCGTTACTGTCGTTCCCTTTGATGGCCCCCCATTTTTTGTGGCCGCATGCCCACGAGGCGTTGGCGCTTTTAGGTATTGGCATTATTGCAACTTTGGCACAAATTTTTTTAACCTATGCCTATAAGTTTGCCGATGCTTCTATTGTAAGTCCTTACTCTTATACCAATGTTTTATTCTGTGCCCTTTGGGGGTTTTTGTTTTGGGGCGAAAAGCCCGATCATTGGTCGCTTATTGGAGCACTGATGATTATTGTATCAAGTATTGGTATTATCCGTATTAATCGTACTCGTTCGCCCACGGTAGTTGAGATGGATGTGTAATTAAAAGGGTGCTCTATTGCTGGGTTGACAAGCGGGGCCGATTATTCTAGATACCGCGCATCATTGAAACTCTAAGGAGAATGGTATGGCTGATAAGAATGACAAGGTAAAAGATAACGTTTCCGGAAAATGGTTTGTTGATACCCAGTGTATTGATTGCGATTTGTGCCGTACTACCGCCCCCCACAGCTTTAAACAAAATCCCGACGAAGGATATTCTTACGTATACAAGCAGCCCGAAGGCGAAGAAGAAGAAAAGCTTGCCAAACAGGCTATGGAAGAATGTCCTGTAGAAGCGATCGGCAACGACGCTTAGCTTACGCGTTTCATAAATCCCTTGATACTGCTTTATTCAAAACATTTTATCCCGTCACATGCCGTTTAATGGCTCGTCCAATAAAACGCATCTTTTCTTTTAACGGAAAACGCCCCAAGTTTACTTTAATGGCGCCTTTGGTCATCATTGTTTTGCGCGAGTAATCAATCCGTACATCAACTAATACCGGTTTATTTTCTTTGGTGATGGCTATAGCCTTTTTAATGACCTCATCAATTTTAGAATTATCATCTAAATCGATATATTCGGCCCCGCACGCATCGGCCACACCTTTTAATTTTACGTCGCCAATTACCGTGCAGGTTTTGCGATTTAACGGTACTTCCTGGAATTGCGAGATTTGTCCTAATTCACCATCATGAAACACAAAGTAGGCAATGCCGGCTTTGTAGGTGGATGCTGTCAGCATTTCTAAACCCGTCATTAAAAAGGCGCCGTCGCCTACGATCGCCGCAACGGTTTTATCGGGATTGGCCAGTTTTGTGGCAATGGCGGCCGGCACGCAATAACCCATGCAGTTAAAATCGGTTGGCGAAATAAAACCACGGGCACGGTGGATGGGCATGAGTTCGGCTGTTAAAAAAGTGTGCGAACCATCGTCTACAACAACCATGGCATCATCTTCCAATTGTTGACGCAGGCTTCTAAAAAAGAGGCCAGGCGCTACTTTGTTTTTATCTTCCGGTTTATGCCAGCTTTCTAAATAGGCGGCTTTTTCTTTTGCAATTTTTTGTTTTAGTTCTTGAGCGGGCTTGGGTGAGGTATGACCGCGATAGTGAAGCTCGGCCAAAAGCGCGCGCGCTACATCGCGCGAATCACCATGAATGGCAATTTTAGCGGGATAGTTTTTGCTAAATACTTGGGGATTAATATCCACATGAATCAAATTTTCCGTCACATTAAAACCGTAGCTGCCAGTAGCCAGTTCGCCAAAACGGCAGCCGATGGCCAGCAGAGCATCGCAGTTTTTAAAAGTTTCTTGTGCGGCCGGTACCGAAGCGGGCCCAATGCCCACGCCGGTGTGAAGGGGATGTTTGGCCGAAAAAGAAGAAAGACCCTGAAGTGTGGTGGCTACAGGCGCTCCCAGTACATCCGCAATTTTATGGGTATCGTCATAAGCGGGAATAGCGCCCCAACCCAAATACAAACCCGGATTTTTTGCGTTTAATAATAAATCAACAGCCTGACTAATAAGTTTTTGATCAATCTGCGGGCGTTTGCGTTTGGGTGTGTAGGGCGTGAGTTCATCCACTTCACCCTGAAACATCTGCAAATCGGCCGGAATTTCAATAAACACAGGCCCGGGCTCGCCACTGGTTGCTTCTTCAAACGCGTCATAAATAGTGGGGATGATGTCTTCGTGTTTTTCAATCAGATAATATTTTTTAACAATGCCATCAAGCAAACGGCCCTGATCCATTTGATGGAGTTGATAATGGCGCCCGCTATCGCGGCGTGTGCCGCCAGAAATAATCATGCTTGCAATGCCGTCTAAATAAGCTTCCCCAATTCCACTCATGGCATTGGTGGCACCTGCAGCCGGCACAATCATGGCTACACCAATGGATTCGCTGGTGCGCGAGATGGCATCGGCCATAAATGACGCGCCGTTTTCGTGCGTGGTGAGGATGGGAGTAATTTTTTCGGAACTATTCAGCGCGTCATAAAGTTCAATATTATGCACGCCCGGTATGCCAAAAGTAAATTGAACACCAATTTGTTCTAAGGCAAAAACTGCCAACTGTGCTCCATTTTTTTTCATATTATCCTTTCACGATACTTTCCGCGGCAATGCGTGCTGTTAAAATACAGCCACCCAAAAATGTTCCTTCAAGCGATTTCCGCCCGTGTGATCCACCTCCACCAAAACCTGCGGCTTCGCCAACGGCATATAATCCAGGAATCACGGCTCCATTGTTGTACAGCGCCTGCGACGACAAATTAGTTTGAATACCACCCAAGGTTTTTCGCGAGAGAATAAATTCGCGAATGGCTATTAAGGGATAAGCGTTCTCGTCATTAATTTTTTGAAACTTGCAGGTACGGGCTTTATCGCCACGATATTTTAAACTTTTGGCAATCAGCTCCATCTGTTTATCATGAATATTTCCATTTTTAGCATCGCCCACAAGAGCGTCATAATTCAGTACTTCATTTTTCAAATCTTCTGATTCAATCCAGTGGTTGCCGGAAAGAGCATTCATTTTTTCGGCGAGTTCCTCAAAACTTTTGGCAGTTACAAAATCGATACAGTCTTTTAATAAATGTTCTACTAGTTTTTTATTGCCGGTGAGAACTGTTTTTAAAAATCCAACAATGCTTTTATCGCGTATGCTTTCGTTATGCTCGCTGCCCGAAATGGCCAGTTCTTTGAGCATGATTTTGTAATTAAGAATTTGCCAGGTGTAGGGTTGTTTTAATTCGCAAATTCGTTTCACCATGTAATTGCCGTCATAACCCGTCACAATGGGCAGGGGGCCAATGCGCTTTCCGCGACTGTCCACCCATAACGCTGATTTAGGTGGAATAAGCGAGAGCCCGTGGTCTTTAAAACGGGGTTTAGGATGATGAATACCTCCCGGATAATTCCACATCCAATCTAAATGCGTGATGTTGGCTCCAATTTTTTGTGCGGCATCGTGCACAAGTCCATCCGAATTGGGTTCCGCTCCGTTTAAGATTACTTCTGGGGGTGTTCCTTCATCGGTGGCCCAATTTTTTTTCACCCGTTCAATGGCGCCACCCATGCCGCCGGTGGCTACAATAATGTGATCACCGCTCATTTCAAAACTTTGTCCGTTAGTAGTGCCGTGCACGCCTGTAACACGTCCGTTTGTTGTGAGTAGTTTTTCCACGCAATGATCAAACAGTATAGTCAGCTTTTCTTTGTGGGTATGATTGAGGAGATGACCAATGAGAGTTTTTGTTAGTCCGTACCCCGTGCCCCATACCATGTGAAAGCGGGGAACGGAGTTGCCGCGTGTGGTAAGTCCTTTTTCTACCCAGTGGACCACGGGAAAAAAACCAACGCCCTGTTTGTTAAGCCAGGCTCCCACATCTTGGGTGCAGCGATTCACATAGGTTTCGCCCCATTTTTTGGGCCAGTCATCGTTTGGGCCATAGTTGGCAAAGGCTTGCCAGTCGTCCCAGGCTAAAGTCACATTATCTTTAATGCCGCCCCAGCGTTGGTATTTGCTATTCACCAGAAAAATACCGCCAAAGGCCCAGGGAGCGAGCCCGCCAAAATCGTGTTTGGGGCCGCGCTCTATAAGAATAACTGATTTATGGTTGTTGAGTAGTTCCAGTGCCGTGGTGATGCCGGCAATACCGCCACCAATAATTACAGCATCTGCTTGTTGCGAAAGAGTCATGAAGGCAAAATAGATAGTAAAAGTAATTTTCTGGCAAGAAAAAAAGCCTTTTTCTATAAAGGTGGCAAAGTATGGGAATAACTACAAGATTTGGTATAGAAGTCAGAATGGATCATGAGCGCATAAATAGTGAGATAAAAATTTGTCCATAAGTGTCTAAAAAGCAATTAAAAGGGCTTTTTCTAATTTTTCTAGAGGTAAAATCCTGTCTTGATGAGGCAGGGCCACTTAATAATGGAGTCACAGACTTTAAATATTTGATTTTAAATAGTTATTTTGAATTTTTAACGCACAAAATCAAATGGGACATTGCGTTATGATTTTTTTTACTGAATAATTTCAAATACTTAAAAAGTATTTTGGAAAACCGTCTTGCCCACCACTGTATATTGTGGCTTAATCCTCAAGCATCTACCACATATTGTGGTTATGCACAGTTTATCAACATCGTCCGTTCCTAAACTGTGGATAAGTAAAAATAAATACTAGATGTCCTGGTAGCCCTTTTAAAGGCATAATAACCAAAAAGTCATCGATTTTTTGATTAGAAATACAAAATTGGGGATACTTTTCGCTCAAAAATTATAAAACCGTAGGTTTTAAGGCTTAAAAAGTCTCATTTTTAACGTTTAAAAATTTCCTGGGGAGGAAAAACAATGAAAATTAAGCGTCTCTTCACCAAAAAAGGTGTTTCACCGTATGAAGGCATTAAATTTGTAACCCGTAAATCCGAAATGAAGAATCCTAACGGGTCCGTCGTTTTTAGTATGGATAATGTGGTGGTTCCCGAAAGCTGGTCGTTTGTGGCCAGCGACGTGTTGGCTCAAAAATATTTTCGTAAAACAGGTGTTCCACTCAATCAATCGGGCGATGCTCTCCATTATGATGGATATAAAGCGCCTCAAAATTTACCAGCCGATCAGACCGGTAGTGAACATGATAGCCGCCAAGTGTTTCACCGTTTAGCGGGTTGCTGGACCTACTGGGCCGAAAAATACGGTTATTTTGATACGCATGATGATGCGGTTAATTTTTACGATGAAACCTGTCGTATGCTGGCCGACCAGATGGCGGCACCTAATTCTCCCCAATGGTTTAACACCGGTCTTCATTATGCGTATGGACTCTCGGGCGCCGGACAAGGTCACTATTATGTAGATCCCAAAACCGAAGAGCTGGCTAAATCGCAAAGCGCTTACGAACGCCCTCAACCGCATGCTTGCTTTATCCAATCCGTTTCTGATGATCTGGTGAGCGAAGGCGGCATTATGGATTTGTGGACCAAGGAAGCTCGCCTGTTTAAGTACGGCTCGGGTACGGGTTCCAACTTTAGCGCCATCCGTGGTGCTGGTGAAAAATTATCGGGTGGCGGTCAATCGTCTGGCCTCATGAGTTTTTTGCAAATCGGCGATAGAGCTGCGGGTGCCATTAAATCGGGTGGAACCACACGCCGTGCCGCTAAGATGGTTGTGGTGAATATTGATCATCCAGATATTGAACAATACGTAAACTGGAAAGTAATTGAAGAACAAAAGGTAGCAGCCTTGGTTACTGGTTCGCGTTTGTGCAAAAAATATTTAGGCCGCATCATGAAGGCCTGTCACGATAAAGAAGTAAAAGATCTTGGCGATAATCGTTTTGATCCCAAGCACAATACTGTGTTGCGCAAAGCCATTGGCGAAGCCCGTGCACACGAAGTGCCTCAAAATTATATTTATCGTGTTATTCAATTTGCTCGTCAGGGTTTTTCAAACATTGAATTCCGCGAATACAATACCGATTGGACAAGCGAAGCCTATCAAACTGTTAGCGGCCAAAACTCCAATAACTCGGTGCGTGTTTCTAACGATTTCATGCAAGCTGTGTTGCAAAACAAAGATTGGAATTTAATCAACCGTACCAACGGTAAAGTATTTAAATCCATCTCGGCTAAAAAATTATGGGATGATATTGCGTACGCCGCTTGGAGCTGTGCTGACCCTGGCATGCAGTTTGATACCACTGTAAATGAATGGCACACCTGCCCTCAAGGTGGCCGCATCAATGCTTCTAACCCTTGCTCCGAATACATGTTCTTGGACGATACGGCTTGCAACTTGGCCTCGCTCAACCTCATGAAATTCTACAATGCCGATACGGGTGTATTTGATATCGAAGCCTATCGTCATGCCTTAAAACTCTGGACCATCATTTTGGAAATCTCGGTACTCATGGCGCAATTCCCCAGCCGTGAAATTGCCATTAAAACACACGAGTACCGTACGCTTGGTTTGGGCTATGCCAACATTGGCGCGCTTCTTATGGTAATGGGTATTCCTTACGATAGTGAAATGGGCCGTGCTGTAACTGGTGCCTTAACCGCTATTTTGTGTGGTGAATCGTATGCCACCAGTGCCGAGATGGCCAAAGAAATGGGTGCTTTTCCTAAATACGAAGAAAATCGCGATGACATGTTGCGCGTGATTCGTAATCATCGTCGTGCGGCTTACAATGCCAAGCCCGAAGAATACGAAGGTCTCTCCATTCTCCCCATGGGCATCAACGAAAAACTCTGCCCGGCTGATATGCTCAAAGCTGCCCGCGAAACATGGGATAATGCTTTAAGCTTAGGCGAACGTTACGGTTTCCGTAATGCACAAGCCACGGTTATTGCGCCCACAGGTACCATCGGTTTAGTGATGGATTGTGATACCACAGGCATTGAACCCGATTTCGCCCTCGTGAAATTTAAGAAACTCGCTGGTGGTGGTTACTTTAAAATTATCAACCAAAGCGTGCCTCCTGCTTTACGCCGCTTGGGTTATTCCGAAAAAGAAATTGAAACCATCATCAACTATTGCCGCGGTGCCGGTAGTTTACGCGGTGCTCCCGAAATTAATCACGAAACTTTAAAAGCAAAAGGCTTTACCGATGCCATCTTAGAAAAAGTTGAAAGCCAGCTCTTGCAGGCTTTCGATATCACTTTCGTGTTCAATAAGTTCACGCTTGGTGAAGCTTTCTTAAAAGATACTTTGGGTATTGCTGAAGATCGCTTTAACTCGCCGGCTTTCAATCTCTTGGCCGATTTAGGATTTACAGCCGAACAGATTAGCAAAGCCAACGATTATTGCTGCGGCACCATGACCATTGAAGGCGCTCCTTTCTTAAAAGATGAACATCTGGCCGTTTTTGATTGCGCCAACAAGTGCGGCAAATACGGTAAACGTTTTATCCGCGCTGATGGCCACATCGAGATGATGGCGTGCTCGCAACCGTTTATCTCGGGTGCTATTTCTAAAACCATCAACATGCCGCATGAAGCCACTGTAGAAGATGTACAAGGTGCTTATTTAAAATCGTGGGGCATGATGATTAAGGCTAATGCCTTGTATCGTGATGGTTCCAAGCTCTCGCAACCGCTTAACGCTGTAGCAAGCGACTTGTACGCCGATATGCAAGCGATTGAAGCTGAAACCGGCGAACGTCCGTCTCAAACTCAAATTGTTGAAAAACTGGTTTACCGTTATTTGGCCAAACGCCGCAACATGCCTTCGCGCCGCGATGGTTATACGCAAAAAGCCGAAGTGGGCGGACATAAAGTGTACCTGCGCACCGGTGAATTTGAAGACGGTTCTTTGGGCGAAGTTTTCCTGGATATGCACAAAGAAGGCGCTGCTTTCCGTAGCTTAATGAACTGTTTTGCCATCGCCGTGTCCATCGGCTTGCAATACGGTGTGCCTCTCGAAGAATTTGTAGAAGCTTTTACCTTTACCCGTTTTGAACCAAACGGTGTGGTAAAAGGTCACGACAATATCAAGATGTCCACATCGGTTATTGATTACGTGTTCCGCGAATTGGCCATGAATTATTTGGGCCGTTACGATTTAGTACACGTATCGCCCGATGATTTGCGTAACGATACGGTTAAAAAGGACGAAGAAGTTCCTTTTGACGATGAAGAAGTCATTTCGGTGCGTAAAATTCCCACAGGTCAAATGACACAAACCGTAGCTGGCCCCGATGGAACCCAAACCGAAGTAACAGTTCCGGTATATGCTCCGGTACCCGAAAAGAAAAAGGCTCCGGAAACCTTGCAGGCCAATGCCGCTAACCGCAACACCAATGTACCGCTCACGTTTAAAGCGGTATTAAAGGAGTTTGACGCGGCTACAGCACGCCTCACGCAAGCCAAATTAAAAGGCTACGAAGGCGACCCCTGCCCCGAATGCGGCCAGTTAACACTGGTGCGCAACGGTAGCTGTTTAAAATGTAACAGCTGCGGTGGAACGACGGGGTGTTCGTAATTTGACCGAAGGTCAAATTGCCCCGAAGAACGTGAACGAAAAACGAATTACTGAAAAGGGCGGGGGATTTTCCCCCGCCCTTTTTATTTTTGTCATACCCCACCAAAGTGCAGAGAAGCCTGGACCCGGATCAAGTCCGGGGTGACGATGGGTGGGGCTCGCTCTCGGACTGTATCGGTCTCATTTTCGGACTTGTGTGAGACCCTGGGTTCAATAAGCAAGTGCACCACTTAGAATAGATGAGTATTCTGAGTGGATATGGGTAAAAACTACTATCAATTTACTTTAATTGAACGAGAAACGATCGCGATTTTAAAGGCTAGGGGCCA
>JAIBAG010000024.1 GCA_019695305.1 bacterium | reverse complement strand
CCGATTTACATGTAGACCCTGTTTATGAACGGCCGGATTGTGATATTGGCGCTCTAGAACAACAAATTGCCTTAGATGCGTTACGCATGTTTGAAAATAGCGATAACAACCCGTTTAATGCGGATGGCGTCACCACCAAAAATCCAGTCGATCGTTTAAGCATAGCTGCCGCCGCCGTATTTGACAGCCTTAAAAAACCGGCCGGCACTCCTGCAAACGATGCTTACAATGCGCGTTTGGAAGAAATTAAAAGAACCTTGCGTCTCGAAATTAGACCCGTTCCCAAAATGCTTGGCGACAAACTGGCCCTCGAAGGTGGCAAACAAATTTTTGAAGATAAACTGGTGATGGTATGGGGTTCTAAAGCTGATCCTAAAATCTTGATGAATATCGATTTTATCAATCATTATGTTACCAAACACAATGATTACCAGCCCGAAACCGTGGACGATTTCTTGTCTATTGCCTCCCCGTTTGCAATGACATTTAAAGATTTTGATCCTAATGCGGTAAAATTTGAAATTGGCCGTCCTTACACAACACAGGCCGATAAACTTTTAAAAACCACTACATTAGATGCCTTTTGGCAAATGGCGGCCACCCTTAAATCTGGCGATCAAACAAAACGCACCATTTTTGGCCCTCGTTTAGAAGAAATGAAACGTGAAATGCAAAAAATGTATGACACCATCATGGGCATTATCGATTTAGGTGGTGGCTATCAAATTGTACTCAATGCTACGGCCAGCCAAGACGGCAATGCTGTTAAAACTAATAACCCACTTTCTAAAAGACGCGCCCAAATTATTGAACATATTCTTAAACTCATGGCCAAGGAAAAGGGCATAGATTTAAGCGGTAAACTCCATGTACTTTCTACCGGTGAAAACTTGCATTGTTTACCTTCAAGCTACGATGACCAAGGTAATTACAAATACACCGCTTCCGATGGCGATTATAAAGAAGGCTCTGCCGAATATAGCAAAGACTCTACCGAAGCGATAAAAGATCGCGGATTACAATTGGTAATTGTTCGTCCCGATGTAGCTTTACCCACCAACGAACAAGAAATGGGAGAGTTTTACCAAGACCCTTATAACCACGGTTATGTGAGCATTTTTAACGTAGAAGACGGTTTTGTAGACTTTGACACCATCATCCGCTCAGCTAGCATTACCGGCGATGAAGTAATAGTAAATGGTGAGCATACCATTAGCACCAATGCAGCTAATGGCAATATCCCCAACTCTACCATTATTAGAGGCCAACTTGTTTGGCACACAGCGCAATCGAATGGCACAACAACAGCATCTGCCCCTATTACCCTTGAAGATGATTATGGCAATTTAGCCGACCACGGCCATCACTTGGGCCACGCCGATGATAAAGACCCTGCCGGCACCTCTACCCAAGGCTTTACTTATGTTAATGAAGCCGAAGTAAAAGCCGCCGAAGCGGCTTTGGAACAGGTACGAGATATTGTAACAGCCATGGAACAGGTGGAATTTAAGGTTCCCGAACAGAGAACAGCAATCGTATTACATTGGACAGACGTTAAAGACCTTGCACAGAAAAACAACACTGTATATCCGCCTTGTTATGTAGTGCTCAACGTCTTAGATAAAGACACGGCAAGCTTAAGAGAAATTACTGGTAAACTGAACAGCTTAAAAGATGATGAAGCAAACTTAAAGGCGTATCTTACAAAACATCCAAAAGGCCATAAACACGATATTGCTCAAACAACTTTAGAGCGTATTCAAACACTAATTTCAAAATATAAAGAACGTTACGATGCCTTTACATCGGCCGTTGCGTACGGACGCCAGGCTCTTGCTGGTACCGATGAACCTGTACCTGCACTCTCCTCATTTGAAGAAGCTCAAGCTGCTTTGGAAGAAGATATTTATAAACCTGATACTGAGGTTGATTTAAATTTAGACTCTAAAGATTCGTGGGCTACTATTAAGCTAGCTATTGAGCTCTCAATTCCCACTGAAGAAAATCAAACAACAGCAGAAAGTTATGACCCTGCCAGTGACCTCAACTTTGAGGCCACACGCGATAAATACATTGATATCAACAACACGTTGTTATCGGCTTATGCTTTTGTAAGAGATCCTAGCACCAAAGGTGCTGCCGCTAAAAAAGAGGCTTTGCTCACTCAAATAAGAACAGCGCAACGTATTTACGAAGCTGCCCTTGAAAGATGCAAAGCTTTTGAAGCAGACCGTACAGTAACTGTTACCTTGGACACAGATTACCAAGGAAGAAACTATGCCAATATTCAAATGTTTCAATTTAATTTAAGGGGTATAAACAGCAATGATGTAAAAAAACCAATAACCATAAAAGCCAAATTGGCTGATGGCACTATCTTACCGGACATTAAAACTGAATATTTTCTTGTTGAGCCGTCAACTGACCACAGCTATCACATATTATCTATACTAGAAAACCCACTAGCTAGTGGCACCCACACATACTACGGCGCCACCATTACCTTTGTTATTGAACTTCAAGGTGGAGTTAAAAAAGAAGTTGCCATTACTCTCGCTGATACAGGCGACCTATAATAAAACACATCTTCCTTACACTAATCCTTAACCCCGCACCCTCACAGGTGCGGGGTTGTGTATTTTAACGCTTTACGTCGTAAAATAGTGTTCCCTCCCCTATTTTTTATCCAAAACAACGCAACTTTTTACTGGCCATGCCGATAACTTACATATAGAAGCACAGGTTTTTACAGGGCATAAAAACTTCATTAAGAAACATAAAATAAAACCGGACAACAATCCGGGCATTTTTTGTTTGGTCTGGGCAGACCAAACAAGAAGGGAAAGAATATGGTTGATTCATTAAGAATAGCCCGGGCGGCATGGGCTTTTAACGCCATCGACGATACACTTTTACGCGCCAATTTAAGCGATGACTTATACAAACTAAAACCTGGCATCGTTTCTATTGAAGGAGAATTTGACTGGACTAAACCCAGATCGGAATTTACTGTTACCGAAGAGTTAGACGATTTTTACCGCGTTACCACCATTGAAGTATGGACCGACCCAAACTTTGGTATTCAGTGGGAAATTAAAAAAGATTCTAAATCTATTATTTACGAAGATTTCACCTGGCCACAATCAAACAGCAGCACCAGTGATGATGCTATGGCTTTAGCTGGTAGCCCAATTTTAGAAAAATTCAATTTTGACCCTTATAAAAATTATTTTATTCGCTATTACTTTACCCAAAATCACAACATAGGTGACGATGCAAGAAGCGATGATCTTTTGGAAAATGTGCATTATATCCAAGACGACCTCATGGCCTTTTTAAACGGCTCAAAAAACAATATAGATCATGCTTACATTTCAGCTTTTGTTAAAAATGTAGATTTAACGCAAGTAGCATGGGGCGAGTGGTATATTGTAAAACGTCTCCTGCGTCAGGCCGAAATAAAAATTAGGCAAAATTCTTCACAAAGCAGCAATGATATTTACATACCCAAATATCGTGAGTCATTTGATATCTTAAGCGAGTATCTTCGCAACCTTGCTTCCGCCGAATTTTGCTTAAGCACTTCTTCTTTTGAAAGAAGCATACTTACCGGAAGAGCCTTGCCTGTTTCACGTGATTACTGTGAAGGTTTTGAACGCGAATCAACGCGAGCTACAGATGCCAACCGGGGAATAACCAGCGTCACTCATCCCATATGGGGAATAGGCCATGTAACCGATTTTCTTTTTGATGAACCCGCTTCTACTATGCCACCTTCTCCTATTGATCCTGAAGCACCCAAAAGCATACCCGAAGCAGTCACACGAGAAGCCGTTGATACCGTTGTTACTTACTTACCTGTTTCACTAGAAAAACATCCGGATACAATTGCGGCATTGATAAGGCTTGGCGGGGATTGGGCCGAAAACGATCAAATTGTAAACGCCATTGGTTCTACATTAGAAAAATGGACGACCGTTATTTTAGAACAAGGTTTAGGTAGTGCTCCCGAAGCTATCAAGCAATATCTATTAAGCCATCAAGAAGAAATTATTGCTCAAATCAAAGAACAAATCCCTCAACAATTTGAAGCCTTACGCCCACTCTTACAACCCATTTTGGAAGCCATGACAGCCGATATCATCCGCGCCGCCGGAAGCAAGGAAGCCGTGGCCGCTTTGGATGAAGTGGCTCCCGTTCTTATGCAACACGGAGTTTTGGCTAGTGGCGATCCGCGTGTTGTAGCGGCTTATCAGCGTGTTGCCCCCAAATACATTACGGCCACGTTGGAAATTGTAAAAGACCTTCCTAACGATACCGAGTTTAAAAAACTTTTTGGAGAAGCCGCTCTTTCGATGATGGGTTTTACTACTCAAGCGTTAACAACTCTTAAAGATGATCCCACTTTCAAAGCGCAACTGGACCTTCTGAATGCAGCTGCTATTAATTTGGTGATTGGAGCCCTCAACCAACCCGGCACACGCGAGGCCTTTTTACAGTTGGTGGGCGTAGAAGGTGTTAAATTAACCACCGATGCTCTCACATTAGATACACCTAGCGCACAACAAGCCCGTCAAGCCTTGGTAGATGCCGCTATTATTACTGCGCAAGCCTATAAAGACAAAGTGATGGAAGTCATCATGCAGGATGAAAACGTAGCACAAATACAAGGCCTGCTGGAACAACTGATGGAACTCATGGATAAAGTAGATGCGTATGTAACCGAAAAAATGAATATCCGCCCGGCCAAGCCACCGGCACAAGGCCCCTTTAGAGATGAAACCGAAGCCTTGATGAGTACGGTTATTACCGACCCTGCGCGCTGGAAGGCGGATGGCAATACATTTCAATTAAATGGTTTTGCACGCACTCCTAACGATACAGCCAGCGAAGTTACTGTGTATCAGTTAGACGAATCTAACGATATGCTGCGCGAAAAACTGGTCACCGAAGGGAAATCGGGTGAAATTGGCGCCAAGCTTGTTACACACGACTTTACCAAAGAAGAATTCTTAAGGGCCCTTACCGACTATCCATTGCACGAAGCCCGTACCTATTATGTGGCAACCGGTAATGGTGGCCAATCGGTAGATCAAATTTTTGTAGCCATTGAAAAAGACCCAAAACACCGTGACGCCATTTATGACATGGATGGCAACGAACTAATTGCCGAACGCACCGACACTACAGAACAAAGTTTTCCATTTAACGATGGCCTTTATACCTTAAAGCGTAAAGATACAGGCGAGGTAGTTGCTACCGGTGTACAAAAAATGAGAGCTGGTTTAACAGGTGTGTGTTTAGATAACCGTTTGCTGGAAGGCAGCGGCTACGCTAACCCTCTTAATCCTACTTATCGTGATGAGGCAACCGGAAACCCCATCAGCACACCGGGTCAGTTTGATGTATACCAGTATTTAGATATGGGCATGGGTGTTTTTACATCCGAGGCTATTTCATTAAAACCCGTTATTGAAGGAAATACAGCATATCTCCCCTGGACGATAGCCACCGATAACTACAAGGAACAGCATGATAAAAGCGAAGATGAGCACAAACACAGCTATGATCTTAAAGTGGATGCCGGCGACTGGGCCTTTAATGAAGACACAGGCGAAATGTGGTATGTGGTGCTCGCCAGCGGCATTAATGTGGCTTATAAATTTGCACCCGATAAAGTAGCCCAAAACGTAGCCGACGGCCGCGATTTTGTGATTTGGCATAAAGCCATGCGCGAACAATATCCGGCATTACTGGAAGCCATACGCCGCGCAGCCGCCAAGCTGGATGAAATTAAGCACGAATAGATTTTTTTAAAAATAAGGGTTGATCTATTATAATGTACCTATATAATAGGTACATATGATAGAAGCCCTTACAGGAAGCCACACTAAAAGCGATATTCTCCTGTATTTAATCACCAAAGGGGGAACTACAGGCAGAGGCTTGGCTAATGCCTTAAAACGAAGCCCGTCCGAAATTTTTAAAGCACTTAAACCTCTTGTAGACGCCCGTATCATCCGTAAAAATAAGACTCCTCCCCTTTATTACTTTAATCACAAGCATCCGTTGGCCATGGGCATTACCCATATGGTTTATGAAGAAGCCAGCCATATAAAAAAACCCTGGCTGGTTCATTTTGCCGACGATAAAAAAGTAGACCCTGTGAGCGTTTATCAAATTGCAGAATTAAATAGATCCAATAAAATACCGTCCCACAAACCCCAAAACTTTTTTGAGGCCCTTCTCCATGCTAGAAACACTTTATAAAATTGTAAACCTCCTCAATGAAGCCGATATCGATTACTGTTTAATTGGCGGACTGGCCGTTATGCTCCACCACGGCCGTGCCAATACCGTGGATATTGATGTGTATGTTTTGGTAGATAATCTGGATGAAGTTAAAAAAATATTCACACAAAAAAGTTACGAAATTAAATCCATGGGCGAATATCAATTAAAAGGCAAAGTAGATAATGTCCCTATCGATCTTCTTTTTGCCGATGAGTATGTCGGAGCTGATGTTGTCAAACGGGCTAAAATTTCTAAACTAGGCGATAAACTGGTAAAAATAGCCACCCCTGAAGATATTATCGTCCTTAAAACCATTGCTAACCGAAGTGTGGACAGACGCGACATTGAAGAATTGCGAGAAATTTATGGGAAAAAACTAGATGAAAAATATATCGAAGCTAAACTCAAAAAGGTAAAGGAACTGCTCGCATGACCACCATAAAAAACCTTGATTTTTGTTTAACAATTGTTAAACTAGCCTTATGCTAGGCGTCAGGCTCAATCCCAAAATAGAAAAGCAACTTTCCCGTTATTTAGCCAAACATAAAACCACACGAAGCGAGGTGGTAAAACAAGCTCTCTCTGCCTTTATAGCCGAACAAGAAACAAACGACTGGCATGACGAGCAAACCTTGCTAGCCTTGGGCGAAGCGCTCAAAAATGATTTTGTTTCCGAAAAAGAAGCATTGGAATATCTAGATACCTGGGGAAAATGAAACTTTTATTAACCCCAACGGCCTATGCCGATTTAAACCGCCTCTATTCTTTTTTATCAATCCAATATCCAAAAGCCCTTAAAATGGCGGCTCTTCGTATTAAACAAGCCTTTAACATACTTAAAAAACACCCTCGTTCTGGCTACATCCTCACAAAATTCAAACCCGAAACTCGTGAATTTTTAATACCCTTTGGCCATGGACATTATGTAGTTCGCTATCGTATAAATGCTAAAAAAATTCAAATTTTACATTTATGGCATAGCAAAGAAAAACGACCAGAATTATGACAAAAACTATTCAACACATCCACCTCATCGCCATCTGTGGCACCGGCATGGGTTCTTTGGCCATGCTGCTTAAAGAAAAAGGATTCACCGTTACCGGCAGCGATCAAAACGTCTACCCGCCCATGAGTACCACGCTTGAGAATGCGGGTATCAAAATTTTTACCGGCTTTAAAGCTGAGAATCTGAATCCCAAACCTGACTTAGTCATCGTGGGCAACGCTATTTCCAAAACCAATCCCGAAGCCATGGAAATGGAAAAGCTGGGATTAAAATTCATGTCGTTTCCCCAGGCCATGGGAGAATTTTTTATTAAAGATAAAAAATCCATCGTCATCTCCGGTACCCACGGTAAAACCACCACCACAGCCCTCATGGCGCATCTTTTAAAAGAATTAAAAGCCGATCCGGGTTATTTGATTGGTGGCGTGCTGCATGACGGACAAAAAAATGTACATGACGGCAAAGGCGATTATTTTGTGATTGAAGGTGATGAATATGATACCGCGTATTTCGATAAAGGACCCAAATTTTTACACTATCGCCCCTACTACACGCTTATCACTTCACTGGAATTTGATCATGCCGATATTTATCGCGATTTAGATCATTTAACAGAATCGTTTGTAAAGTTGATTGATAAAACGAACCCCAATGGGTTTTTGTTGTTGAACACGCATTATCCTAAACTTATTGAATTAAGAGGGCGAGGCAGGGCCTCGCCCCTGCCGGAGATGTCCACATATGGGATTAATGGAAAAGGCGATTGGGATGCACGCGATATTGAATTCCATCCTGTTCTTCCAGGTGATGCCAAAGCCATCCCCACCACTTCTTTTAAAATTTTTTACAAAGAAAAACTGGAAACAACACTGACAATTCCTATGGTTGGTTCCCATAACGTACAAAATGCTTTAGCTTGTTTTGTGCTCCTCAAAAAATTAGGTTATCAAAACGATGCCATCCAAAAAGTTTTCTCTACATTCAAGGGTGTCAAACGCCGGCAAGAAGTGCGCGAAAAAATTGGCGACATTTTAGTGATGGATGATTTTGCGCATCACCCAACAGCCGTTTTAGAAACCATTGCCGCCGTTAAAAAGGCTTATCCCCAGCATAAACTGTGGGCCATTTTTGAACCACGCTCCAACTCCAGCAAACGAAATGTTTTCCAGGAAGGTTATGGCAAAGCATTTGACGAAGCTGACCAATCCATTATTGCCAATGTGTTCATGCCCGAAAAAGTACCCGATGGAAAAATTTTGGATGTGCCGCAAATTGTTGCCGAAGTGTGCGCCCGCGGTAAAAACGCCATCAATTTACCCGATGTCGATGCCATTATAGCGCATGTGGTAAGCCATATTACCTCACCTGCTGTTCTTCTTATCATGAGTAATGGTGCCTTTGGGGGAATTCATCAAAAGATGGCAGATCGTTTATCGCTAATCGCAAAATAAAGATTCTTTTCGATAGGCGATACACGATTAGCGATAAGCGAATTTCCCTTTCCTTTTTCGTAAAACCATTTTAAATTTCAAGAACTTGTTAGGGGTTTGTTTTTGGAAAAAAAATCGTACAAAAAGCGTCATTTACTGTTCAAATTTTTACTGCTCACGGCATTTGTGATGACGCTCTCCCATCTTGTTTTAAACAATAAACGCTTTCAAATTTTTGCATTGGCACAACTGGAAAAACGAACCGGCATTGAAATTAGCTGGGACAATTTTAATTTTACAGCCTTAACGGGTCACTTTAGTGGTAAAAACTTAAGAGCCTATATTCCCAAAGCCAATGCCACTATTAGCCTACAAGATTTTTCTATGGCTATAGACCCTATTAGGCTTATGTTTAAAAAAGTTCATCTCTTAAATCTTAATGCAAATAGTATTAGTATCACTATTGAAGAATTTCCTTATTCGCCCATGGTAGTTAAAAAAGGACGAACTCCAAAAAATACCTCTCAAAACTTAGCGTATCTTATTAACACCTTTCAGGTTGCGTCTTCCGACATCCAGTCTATTACTCTTAATTTGCCAGGTGATAAAAAAATAAGTTTAGCCAGGCTTCAGGGTAAAAGTGTGACCCCCTTCTTTTTATACACACATAAAATTGATTTTGTATTTTCCGACTTTGCCTATACATCCCCCAAAATTGATTTATTTTTTAAAATGTTTAAGGCGTACGGTTCTTTTAAAATGGATGCCGATGAAGAAACCGGTGACACTAACCCAAAATTTAACGGCACGCTTGATATTACCGAGATTTTTTCCAGTTTCTACAAAACCCCAACACCATGGAATACCGATACGGCTTGGGACGATTCTTTAAATCCGTTAATTGATAAATTTTATCCAAACGGCTACCCACCCGATAGAGGCTTTGCCGCCATCAATAAAATTTATTTCCCACTTTCCTATCAAAAAAATGAAGTTAGTTTAAATAATGGTTTAATAGATGCTTTTGGCGGACTCATCAATCTGACGGCCTCCTACAACAAAAATAACGGAAAAGTAGATTTAGATTTAACAACCCCTAATCATCCGCAACTAAGTTTATTGCCTCTTGGCAAAGCCAACTTTAAACGTGCCTACCAAGAAGTCAATTTAGCCTTAACAGCCAAGGGTAAAATAAAAGATATCACAAACGGCAAGGCTGGCCTTAATTTAAAAATAAATCTTCTCCATAATTTAATAGAGGCAGAAGCTGGCAATTTAAACATAGAATCAAAAGCTAATTTTGAAAATGGACTTATTAAAATAAACAGTTTTGATGCAGTTCTTGGCAATGGCAAACTAAGTGCGCGAGGTACAGTTAATTTAAAAAACAATGAGCTCGATACTTCTGTAAACGGCAGCGATTTATCGGCACTTACTATTATTCATTTTTTTTCAAGCATCGATATTCCCGGCAAAGCCGACATAAAGGGTTCTATCACGGGAGCACTTAAAGATCCTGTTTTTAATCTTAATTTAGATTCTGCCGATTTTGGCTACGAAGGCTTAAACTTTGGCAGTTTTAATGGCACACTTTCAATTATTAATAAAAACCTGGTACTGCATGGCAACAGCCTTTTAAACGGAAGCGGTCGTGGAAATTTGGATTTGCGCATTGTGCAGGTATTTAGGCCAAGCTTACAACAGGTAGATTTAAAAACCAGCTTTACGTCTCTTCCGGCAGGCCCTCTTATTAAAACCGATGTACTTGACGGCACTGTGGACGGTTTTTTTAATTTTACAAAAAACAAAGGTAATTACGATGGCAACGGCGACGTCACTCTTACTAACGCCTCGTGGTATGGTATCCCTATTGCTAAAATAAATGGTAAGCTTAAACAAAAAGATAAAACCTTGACCGTGGCTCCTTTAAGCATTGTATGGAGTGATCAAGAAAGCCCACTAACCATTTCTAAACCTTTTGTTTTTAACTTTGATAAAGGTGGCTACAACTTTGAGGGAAATGTTTTAAATACCGTTGCACTCAAAGGTTACTATAGCAAAGTAAATCCCGATTATCTCAACATGCTGTTTACAGCATCTAATACCGACATCCATTTTTTATCACCTCTTCTTCCTTTTGATATCAACAAAATGTCCACCGCAGGAACTTTTGATGTAACCTACAAATTAAAAGATGCAAGTCACACCAAAATTAAAGCGGCTCTTTCTAGTTTTGAACTAGGCGGCGAAGAAAAGAGCATGCGTTTACTGGGAAAAGCCGATTTACTATTGGAAGACCAAAAACTTAATTTTAACAACACAGCCTTTCAAATTGGTTCTGGCAAACTAACAGTAAGCGGCTATGCCGGACTAAAAGCCGATTCTAATTTAAAATTAACGGGACAAATTGATTTATCTCAACTTACCGATCTGAATGCCTCGCTTGGTGAATCTGAAGGTTTAATAGGTTGCGATCTTACTGTTTTAGGAATGCTTACCGACCCCTCTTTTCAGGGATCACTTAACTTTAACAAAGCTGGTTTTGTATTACCGTTTTTAGCAGGTGATTTAGCTAATACTACGGGAAAAATAAATTTTGATGGTAAACGCGTATCTACCGATAAACTTCATCTCGATTACCAAGATGCGCCTGTCATTTTAGCGGGCTGGATAGAATGGAACAAAGATAAGGAAATTGTTGCTGCTAATTTAAATATAGATGCTAAAGAAATCCCCTTTTCAAAGCCTGATACATGGCACATGCTGGGTGATTTAGACGTGAATATCTCCGGAGCAAATAAGGAACTTAAATTATCGGGAAACCTTAACGTTGTAGAAGGACTTTACTACAAAGATTACAGTATTAGCCAATTTGTTTTAAAGCCGGTGGGAGTCTCCATTGAAGAAAAATCAATTGCCGATAACCCGTTTTTTAAAAATATGCTTTTTGATCTCAATATTAAAAGCAGCGGTGATTTAGTAGTTAAAAACAACTTGGCCGATCTAAATTTAATTGGAAATGTTGAAATGACAGGCTCCCTAGACAAGCCCATATTAGATGGCACTGTAGATGTTTCGGAAGGCGATATCCATGCTTTTGGTATTGATTTTGACGACACATCAGGTTTTATTACTTTTCACCCTACTCAGGAAAACGCATGGCTTGAATTTGTAGCACGCCATGCTATCCAGGATTTTGAAGTAAGGGCCATCTTTAAAGGCCCCATGGATAATTTGAGTTTAAGTTTAGAATCAACTCCCGACTTAAACCAAAACGACATTGTATCCCTTATTGCCTATGGCCGTACGCCCGATCAATTAGCACAAAACGATCAATCTCTTTTTTCCACAAATGCCATTGCGTCTCAAGTAGTTGGACTTTTGCAACGCCCTCTCTCAAAAGCTACCAAATTAGATATAGTAAAGCTGGAAAATCGTTACGACCGTGTAGATCCATCTGTTTCCCGCTTTTCAATAGGCAAAAGTGTATCAGATAGAGTAAATCTGGCGTTTACTACCGATTTATCGTTGGATGAAGCTTATAAAGGTTTTGTAGTGGAGTATCGTTTATTTGATAACTTACTTTTAAAAGGTTCTAAAGACACAGGATTTAAATATCGTTTTGATTTAGCTTGGCGTTTACAGGCTTACTAAGAAAGTGAATGGTGAATGGTGGATAGTGGATGGCGCAAAATAATCAGACTTCAATTACTGATTGTATTTATGTTGGCAAGCGTATCGGCTTATGCATCCCCTCTTACGCTTAAAAAAATAAATATCACCTCTTCCCTTATTAAATTAACACCTATTGAAGTACGAGCTTTGATTCCCGCTCGTGAAGGTGAACCTTACACAACCGGTAAAATAAGCGACATTACCGAAAGTCTTAAAAAAACAGCTCTTTTTGAAAAAGTAGAAGGAAGCGAGCTCATAAAAGGCTCGTTGGCAACTGTCAATTTAAACATTGTTGAGGCACGTCTTATTCGAAAAATATCGGTTTCTGGCCATATGCCACTTTTAGCAAAAAAAATATTGCGACTCTCTCTACTCCAATCTGGTGAACCTTATATTGCAGAAAAGCTAATTGAAAGCGAAAGCCGCATTAAAGAATTTTTTGAAAAGCGCGGAGCCTACAATACTAAAGTTTCTATCATACCCACCATCGACCATAAGCATGAGGTGGTTAACCTTAAAGTAAAAATTCACCAAACCTATCCCTTTACTTTGGGAGAAGTAACCATTACCGGCAATGAATATTTATCTACCCGTTATATTCTAAGAAAATACTTTTCTTTTTACAAATATACATATCAAAAAATTAAAAGAAAAATAGATCGTCTTAAACAAGAATATATTGATAAAGGCTTTGTAAGAGCAAGGGTTACACTTGACGAAGCCGTTTTTAACCCAAAAACGGGCAAAATAGATGCCGTTATTACCGTTAATGAGCGTAAAAATATTGAGTTAAAATTTGAAGGCAACCACTGGTTTTTAGATGCCACTCTAAAAGAACTAACTACCTTTGTTGAAGAGCGCGGGTATGATCGTTTTTCTATAGAAAGAAGTCGCGATAACATTGAAAAGTTTTACAAATTAAACGGTTTTTCGGAAGTGAGCGTAACCGACGAAACAAAAAAACAAGACAACAATGTTTTTGTTATATTTAAAATAGAGGAAGGCCCTCGTACACGCCTAAAAGATGTAGATGTTTTGGGCAATAAAAAGGTAGGGGAAAAAGATTTACTCAAAAATTTTAAAAGCAAAACCCATTCCATTACTCGGCAAGGTTTTTTCCAAGAACGTTATATTGAAACTGATATAGAACAATTAATACAGGCTTATATAGCAGAAGGTTATTTTGACGCTACCATTCTGAGTTGGCGTGTATTACGAAACTCTTTCAAAGATCAGGCTGTTTTAGAAATTAAGGTAAATGAAGGTCCTGAATATAAAATATCTTCCATTTCAATTACAGGAAACAACGCCTTTAATACCGATATATTAATTGATGAAAGTGGCCTTAAAATTAAAAAAGGATTTAGGCAAAAAAAGATTGATAAGGCCATAAAAAAAATAACTGAGCTTTACGCAAATCATGGTTATCCATTTTTTAAAATTTCCATTCAAAAAATACCCAACGCTAAAACCCATTTAGTAGATGTTATATTTAATATCACAGAGGGGCCCAAGGCCCGTTTTGGGCAAATTATTATTGAAGGTAATCTTATCACGAAGGAAGGAGTTATTAGAGAAGCTTTAACCATCAAAAGCGGAGATTTATATCGCTATAAAAAGCTACTTAATGGACAACTTTATTTAAAGCGTTTGGGCATATTTGATTATGCACGGGTATCTCCCATTGACATTGATACACCCCATGACACAATTGATATTTTGGTAAAACTGCAAGAATCTAAAAGCATTACAGCAGATGTACAGGTTGGCTACGATTCCGATAAACTTGCATCGGGGCAACTTATTTTAACCAAGAAAAATATTTTTGGATCGGGCAAGCAACTTCAATTTAGGGGGGTTGGCGGTTTTGAATTATCACGCGGCGAAATGACAATTTCATCTCCTCGCATTTTTGGTGCAAGCTGGAACCTGATAAACCAGTACTTTGTTCAATACGAAGATGACACCAATTTTAACGCTACCTCTTTTGGAGGTTTTTTGGGTACTGTTAAACGTTTTGGATCAAACTGGACTTTATTATTAAAATCGCAAGTAACCCGATTTAACATTTTTGAAAGCGAATCTAATGTTCAAGCCCTTCAAGACAATTTGTTTGATAGCACCTTTGCCGAAAATACTATTTCTGTCACTTACGACAGCCGCGATAACTTTGCCAACCCCTATCGTGGCCTTTATGCCATTGGATCTACAGAGTTTAATACCGATTTGGCCAATCTTTCCAATAATTTTAACCGCCTGGAATTTAAAGGTGCTCATTACCTAGGATTTGCGAACCGATTTGTTTTGGTCAATAATTTTAGATTGGGAAAAATTCTACGTATCCACAATGCGCCTCGTATTCCAGCTACAAAACTCTATTTTATGGGAGGCAACGATACAGTAAGAGGTTTTGATGAAGATGCCATTGACGATTCAGGTGGCACAACAAGTATCATTTATAATGGTGAACTACAGGCTCGTGTGTTTGATTCTATATACCTGGCAGGATTTTTTGATGCAGGATCCTTAAGTGATTCTTTTAACGATTTGTCTTTTAGTCATTTTCGTGAATCGGCCGGAGTAGGATTGCGCTATGTAACACCAGTGGGCCCTATTCGTTTAGATTATGGCTTTATTCTAGACAGAAAACCTAATGAACATAAGGGCCGTCTTCATTTTTCATTTGGATATTTCTTCTGATACAAGAGTAACCCCTCCCAACCTCCCCTTAGTCTATGGGGAGGAGAAAGCAAGCTCTCCCCCTTAAGCTAAGGGGGAGTTGGAGGGGGTTACCTCTTCTTCTTCAACGTATCCCTTAACTTCCGATGATATTTAAGTGCAAACCGATGCGATTCGTCACGGATACGCTGAAGTAACATCAGTTCCGGAGATCCCCTCTTTAAAATCACAGGGTTCTTGCGACCCGGCAAATAAATTTCTTCTTCCTTTTTATTATCCCACAAACCTTTGGCACGTACTCCTTGTCCCTGCCCCTTTGCCACTCCTATCACGGGAACAGATTCAATATTTAAATCTTTTAACACTTCAAGCGCCACACCAAGCTGCCCTTTTCCGCCATCTACTATCAGCAAATCTGGGCATGCATCCCCTTCATTATTAATGTCCTCTTTATCAAAACGACGCATCAACATTTCCATCATCATGGCGTAATCATTGGGTGTATCCATCGAGCGGATCTTGTATTGCCGATATAAATTTTTATCAGGCTCGCCCTCTATAAAAGTAACACGCGATCCAGTTGGATTTTTTCCTGAAATATTGGAAATATCGTAACACTCAATACGCTTTAAGGGATTTTTTAAGTCTAATGCCTTTTCAAGCCTTGATAAGGCTTCTGTATTTTCAAACTTTTTGTGCACCTTCCTGGCAAACTGCGCAATAGCGTTTTTTTGCGCCAGCTCCATCAAATCTTTTTTATCTCCCTTTTGAGGATTCCTCACACACACTTTTTTACCCTTTTTTTCGCGCAAAAATTCAAGCAAAGCCTCCACATCGGGTATGGTTGTAGAAACCAGAATTTCGCTGGGAATAAAGGGTGTGGTTAAATAATACTGATTCATAAAACTTCCCAAAACTTCAGTATCCATTTCTACCGATACAACAGGATAGTAGTGTGAATCGACCAAATCACCATTGCGAACACTGAGTACCGCAATCATCCCCTGCTCGTTTTCACGATATAGCGTAACGTAGTCCTGATTTTCACCCGTATGTTTTACTACCTTTTGCTTTTCTAACAGTTGTTCCAGATGATTTAAGGCATCACGCAAAGGGGCCGCATCCTCAAATTTTTCCTGCTCCGATAAAAGAAGCATTTTATTTTTTAATTCCTTTTTCAGCTCTTCGTTTTTTCCCAATAATAATAATTTAATTTCATTAACCTGCTTCCCATACTGCGATTCAGTTACATACCCCACACATGGGGCCGTACAGCGTTTAATTTGATACTCCAAACAAGGGCGCGAACGGTTAGAAAACTCGTGATCACTGCACGTACGCAGCATAAAATATTTATAGGCAAAATCGGCAGTTTCGTAACATGCCTGCGCATTCACATACGGCCCAAAATAGAGAGAGCCATCTTTCTTTACGTTACGCGTAGCAACTAGCCGCGGAAAAGGATGTGTGAGAGTAAGCTTTAAACTGATATAGGTTTTATCATCTTTTAAAAAAACATTATATTTGGGTTTATGCTTTTTAATAAGGCTGTTTTCAAGGAGAAGTGCTTCCTGCTCGGTATCAGTTACCAGATAATCAATATCCTGTACCCGCTCCATTAAAAATTTAATCTGGTAACGGCCATCGCCTTCTACTGGCAAATACTGTTTTACCCGGCTTTTTAAATTTTTAGCTTTACCTACATAGATAATTTTCCCTTTGGCATCCTTCATCAAATACACACCAGGATTGGCCGGAAATTCCGAGACTTTTGATGCTAACAATTGATTGACAGGCAAAATTTCCATTATTCATCCATACCGCTAAAGGCCAGCTCTCTCTTTTTAAGTTCGTTTATCTTGTCGCGTATATTGGCCGCTTCTTCAAACTCCATCTTTTTAGCATGGTCCTTCATTTCTTTTGTAAGTTTTTCTATCTCTCGAGGAATATCTTTCAGACTAATATCCTGCAAGGGCGTGCGGCCGTGCGCCCCTACGTCTAAATCAACATAATCAGCATTGGCAATTTGCAGAGCATCTCTAATTTCTTTAGTAATACTGGTAGGCGTAATACCATGTTCCTTATTATACTCGGTTTGAATTTCTCGACGCCTGTTTGTTTCGGAAATTGCTCTTTTAAGTGAGCCCGTTAGGTTATCGGCATAGCAAATGACACGACCATTTAAATTACGCGCCGCACGGCCAAACGTTTGAATAAGTGAACGTTCGGAACGTAAAAAGCCTTCTTTATCGGCATCCAAAATAGCTACCAGCGATACTTCGGGCAAATCGAGTCCTTCTCGCAATAAATTAATCCCCACCAGCACATCAAAAACGCCTAAACGCAAATCGCGCAATATTTCCATGCGCTCCATAGTATCAATATCGGAATGAAGATATTTAACCTTAATTTTTTCGCCCGTGTAATATTCGGTTAAATTTTCAGACATCCGCTTTGTCAGTGTGGTCACCAAAACACGCTCGCCCTTTTCAATAACTTTTTTAATTTCTATCAGCAAATCATCTACCTGATTTTTAACAGGACGCACCATAATCTCAGGGTCAATAAGTCCTGTTGGACGCACCAGCTGTTCTACAATCTGTTTTTTAGAATTCTTTAATTCGTAATCTCCAGGTGTTGCCGACACATAAATAGTTTGTTTGATCATTTTTTCAAACTCATCAAATTTAAGGGGGCGGTTATCGAGTGCCGACGGAAGCCTGAAACCGTAATCCACCAATGTTGTTTTACGCGCCCTATCCCCGTTGTACATCCCACCAATTTGCGGAACAGCAATGTGCGATTCATCAATCATCAGTAAAAAATCACTTGGAAAATATTCAAGCAAGGTTGGCGGAGGCAGGCCTGGGTCTCGGCCGGTAAGATGGCGTGAATAGTTTTCGATCCCTTTACAAAAACCAATTTCACCAATCATCTCCAAATCGTACATGGTACGCTGCTCTAAACGCTGGGCTTCTACCAGCTTTCCTTCTTTTCTAAAATATTCGAGTCTGTCTTTTAGTTCGGCCTTAATATTAATCATGGCTTTTTCTAAAAGTGATTTTGGAGTCACAAAGTGTGACCCCGGATAAATGGCAACGCGATCTACTTTTTCAAGAGTTTTGCCACGCAAGGGATCCACAATACTTATTTGATCAATCTCATCTCCAAAAAATTCCATACGTATAGCGCGGTTTTCTTCGTAAGCCGGAAAAATTTCCACCACATCACCACGCACACGAAACGTTCCGCGATGAAAATCCACATCATTTCGTTCATATTGAATCATCACGAGCTTGTTTAAAATATGTGTTCTCCCTACCGACATGCCCTTTTTAATATCCACCAGCATTCCCTGATAGGCATCAGGCGATCCCAAACCATAGATGCACGAAACCGAAGCCACAACAATCACGTCATTGCGTTCTAAAACCGAACGTGTCGCCGAATGTCTCATTTTGTCGATTTCTTCATTGATGGCCGAATCTTTTTCGATAAAAACATCGGTACGCGGGATATAAGCTTCGGGCTGGTAGTAATCGTAGTAACTCACAAAGTACTCTACGGCATTATCGGGAAAGAGCGCTTTAAATTCGGCATACAACTGCGCCGCCAGCGTTTTATTGGGAGCCAAAATAAGAGCCGGTTTTTTAGTTTCGGCAATCACATGCGCCATGGTAAAGGTTTTGCCGGAGCCCGTTACGCCCAATAATGTTTGGTGGGACAGACCTTTTAAAACACCGTCGGAAAGCTTTTTAATGGCTTGGGGTTGGTGCCCCATGGGTTTGAAATTGGAGATAAGTTTAAACGGCGGCATGACTCTGTTGTAGCATGTCTCTTTGTTATTTCAAGAGTAACCCACCTCTGCCTCCTCCCTTACTCTAAGGGAGGAGTACGTACTAACAGAATTTGGAAGAATATCCCTCCCCCTTAGAGTAAGGGGGAGGCCAGGAGGGGGTTACCTCTTCTTATCCAAAAGTGCCATTACCTTGGTAATACGGTCAATGGTAGTCAGTCCTGTCATGAGTGCTACAAAAGCAAGAGGCAAAAGATACAAATTATCAATGCTAAATCCGGGATGAATTTTTACCAAAAAATAGGAAATGATAGGAATAAATATGGCACCTACACCCAAATAGACAATACGTTCCGGTCGCTGCATACTACCACCCGTGTATTTGGCGCCCTCAGCCTCACCTTTAGCACGCGCATAACTCACCATAAACGAACCCACTAACGCCAAACAAACAAGCCCCACAGCCCACGAATTGCGGTAATAGTACGCTAATCCTAAAAAGGTAGCCGATTCCGACACCCGGTCCATCACTGCATCGTAATACGCTCCTGAATGCGTCGCCTTACCCGTCATGCGCGCTACACGCCCATCAAACATATCAAAAGTACCAGCGGCAATCATTACCCATCCTCCCAGGCCAAAACGGCCATCGGCAAAAAAATAACCTGAAAGTAAACTGATAAGAACACCTATTCCGGTAATTTTATTGGGAGTGAGTTTTATTTTTATTAAAAAGAGTACGATGGGTTCGGTAAGCCAATACCAGTATTCTTTCATCCAACGGCTTAAAAATTTTGACTCAAAACGCTCTTCAACATCTTTTAAACGCTCTCTCTTACGATACACACCACGAAAAACCAACACCGTGCATAATAAAAGAACGTTAAAAGCAATAAGAGGACCTAGTGAAACCCAGGGAAACGTTTGTTGCATATTATTTGTTATACATTAAATCCCACCGCCTGCTTTTCGGGCACACTCTCTTTTATAGCTGCTGTGGGGTCATACGAGGGTTTTCCAGGAACCGATAAGGTATTGTCGAAAGCACCAATATCCACCGCTTTGCCGTTTGCATAAACATCATGACGGCCCTTTTCCTTATACCATTCACCTACCGAGGCATTTTTATAAAAATGCTCGATGATATTGCGCCAGCCAATCCCTGTATTGTAGGCACAAAATGAAATTTCTCCTTCTTGCGTGCCGTACGGGATAATACAACGTTCGGTGCGTCTAAAATCGTAATTCCATAAATCTTGAAACCACATCCCGGCCACAAACATGAGCAGCCATGTATCTTTTTTACGTTCTTTACCCACACCATATTCACCGCCCAAAGTACCGCCGCTTTGCTTATCAAACTTTTGCAATAAATGTTTTAAGCTAAACGAATTGGGAGTTTGCGAGGCATCATAATTACGCAATAGCGATAATACAATTTGAACTTTCGACCAAAAAGTAGAACGGCTGTTATCGTTAATAAGGGCTACATCTTTAAAAAGTTGATCTATATCTAAAGCGGCTCCCAAAGAAAACTTTTCTTTCGATTGTTTATTAACAAAAAAAGCTGTCCCTACACCGCAATTAGGATGACAGCCGCATTTTAAACTACCCCAGTCTTTATCAAGCTCGGCACTAATCATATCGCCAAAATCTGAAAAAACACTCACGGCCGACAACGGAAACCAGTCGCGATGAGGGTCGGTAATGCCCGTTTGCTTTTTAAGATCGTGCGCTAAATTAGCCAATGTATAACGCATACGCATGCGATCGGCATCGCTAATATCTTCGTCACGTCCGGTAAACGAAACCGGTTGAAAAGAAATAAAAGTAATTTTATCGGAATTAGCCACGGCAAATCGAAAAATTTCGCCAATTTGATGATCGTTAACCGTATTCACTACTGTCACTACCAACACCACATCTACGCCAGCATTGTATAAATTTTCAATTGCGCGCAGTTTAATATCAAACAAATTACCAATTTTACGGTGTTCATTATTAGCATTGCCAACGCCATCAAACTGTAAATAAGCAATACGTAAACCAGCATCATAGGCTTCTTGGGCAAAAGCAGGGTCTTGGGCAAACTTGATACCATTGGTGGCACACTGAACAGAAAAGTATCCCACTTCTTTAGCGTACTTAATACCATTGATAAAATGAGGCGACAAAGTAGGTTCGCCGCCCGAAAACTGAACCGACAATTGACGACGAGGTTTAATACTCACAGCATTATTTAAAATTTGTTTTACTTCGTTAAACTCTAACTCGTGCACATAACCCACCTGGTTGGCATCCATAAAACAAGGCTCACACATCATGTTGCAACGGTTGGTTAAATCTACAGTTAATACCGAACCACGGCCAAATTTAATGGATGAGGTACCATGGTTACGTAATTTATTATCGGGAGCAAAAAAATCGCTGCCAGGAAAAAGCGATTCCATCTTGGCTAAAAACTTTGGGTCGGTCGACATCACATCTTCAAAATGACCATGCTTGGGGCAATCTTTCACCATCATGATCTTGCCATCTTTTTCAACAATCATGGCTTTAATTTCGCCCGGTGTGCCGGTACGCAAAATATTGATATCTTCTTTGCCGCTAATAATGGCCTCGCGTACTTCTTTTACGCATCCCGGACAGAGAGAATCGGTTTCACGAGGCCAACCCAGTGTAGGCTTTACTTTTTGATGACTTTTAAGAAGAGGTTTATCAGACCATTTGGGCGTTTTAGCCTTACCCTGCGGGAACAGTTTATTAATACCCTGAAATGTATGCCAGGCCACATTCGCTGTTGCCGAAAGACTTTTTTCAAATACTTTACCCATAAATCCACTCCTTTATATTAACGTTTACAAAATTCAAAACATTCTAAATGTATGAATTTAATAAGAAATTTATGAGTTGGGTTGTACAAAAAATAGACCTAAGTGTCAACGTGGAACTCGATTATTTTTTTAGGCTTAGTATTGGGGCTAGTAAACTGGTATCCAGTTTTTCGCCCGAATAAAGAGCATTAAAGAGAAGACCGGCACCTTGATAAAAAGATAAAACACGCTCAAAACGTTTCAGCATAAATTCAGCTTCATTTTTTTGCTGAGCATCTTTAATATTTTTTTTAAAACTATTTACCAAATCGGCACAGTCGCTAATCATGTCTAAACTGTCGTGAATGTTGCGGCGAATTTTATCAACAAATTCTTTAATGATAGAAATGGGAATTTCATCCACAGCCTGGTAAAAATCTTTTCGCGTCCCCTTCACCCAAATTTTTTTAACCAGCTTGTAATCTTCTAAAAGACGAATATTAATACTAACATTTCCCTTTGATACTCCCAGCTCACTCACAATATCATCTAACGAAAGTGGCTCTGGGCTTAAATATAAAAGTGCAAAAATCTGTCCACACACACGATTGAGCAATCCTAAAAGTGAAACCGAAATACTGCCAGCGCCATCAATAAAGCTTCTTTTTGCGTCTATTAACTTTTGTTTGTTTTCAGGCATGATTAATATTTTTTAGAGAGTTCATAATAATGCTCGGCCGATACAATAAGCATGGCCTTTTCAATATCGGTAAGTTTGCGCACAACTTTGGCTGGATTACCAAAAGCCATTGAGCCCGCCGGTATAACTGTACCACTTGTTACCAAAGAGCCGGCCCCAATAATGCAATCTTCCTCAATAACGGCATTATCCAGAAGAATAGCCCCCATACCAATAAGCGAGCGGTCTTTAACAGTACATCCATGTACAATCACACGATGGCCAATAGTCACGTAATCACCAATAACCGTATTTGCCGGTTTGGGGGCATCGGCATTGGTTACATGCACCATGGTTAAATCTTGGATATTCGTTTTTTTGCCGATACGGATGGTGTTTACATCGCCCCGAATAACCGTATTAAACCAAACGGAAGATCCCTCCCCTATTTCCACATCACCAATAACTACAGATTGAGGAGCCAGAAAAACATCTTTTCCAATGTTAGGATTAATATTTTTAAAAGGAAGAATCACAAACAATTTTCAACCATATTTTACCTAAAACGGCAATCACAGAATCATCCTGCATTTTCTTGGAGATGAAACTTCTTTTTATAAATTTTCCACGCTACAATAAGGCCACTATAAGCCCCCAACACATCGGCTGTAAAATCGAGTAAATCAAACATGCGGTTAGGAACAAAGAGCTGATGTATTTCATCCGATATTCCCAAAACAGGAATCACCAATAAAAAAAGATAACGCCAGCGGCGCCTCATGTGATGATAACGAGCTTCCCAGGCAAGAGATCTGGCCAGAAAAATTCCTAAAATAAAATATTCACAAAAATGAATAACCTTATCGGCATACTCAAATAGAAAAGGATTAATGCCTAAATCGGAACGGGATGAAAGAAAGGAAATAAACGCGTAATATAATACAACGGGGAGCCAGATGATGGCGTGCTTGGTTTTAAGCATTACATTTTATACTTACCAAAATCTTCAGGGGCCAAACTTTCTAAAATTTCAGCCCATTTTTGTTCTTTAACTTCGCCATCATCCATTTTTTTGGCTAAATCGATACGACGAGATTTTTCAATTACTCTTTTATTAACAAAAATATTGGCCTGTGTTCTTAAAGCAATGGCAATAGCATCCGATGGACGGCTATCCATCACATGAATTTGACCATTCACATCAAGTTCTATTTCGGCCATAAACGTATTATCGGTTAAATCGGAAATTACCACCTGATGAATTTTAGCACCCAAAAGATCGATAATTTTTTTCATTAAATCATGAGTCATAGGGCGCGTTAATTCCACTTTTTCAAGTTCGGTAGCAATAGATGAAGCTTCAATAAGACCAATCCAAATAGGAAGCGCCATGCTTTCTTGCATGTCTTTTAAAATAATGATGGGCATGTTGGTAAAGGGATCTATAGTAAGCCCTGTTACCTTCATGCGGATGAGTTCTTCGGTTTCGGTCATAGTATTTATATTGCTTCCGCTATTAAAGAATGCGGATTTGCTTTTATTACTTTTACCTTAACAAATTCCCCCGTCAAGCTGCGTTTTGGATTTTCATCCTGAAGATGAACAATTTTATTGGTGCCGGTTCGTCCAAACCAGGTTTTATTTTCGGCACTGTAGTTTTCCACCAGCATGGTTTGCTGGGTATCAAGCAATTTTGCATTATTAGCACCCGAAACCTGGCGCTGCCGATTAAGTAAAATATCCAAACGTTCTTTTTTTACTTCTTCACTCACATTATCTTCTAAACGTAAAGCGGTAGTGCCAGGCCGCGGCGAATAGGTAAACGAAAAACTTAAATCGTAGCCCACGGTATGTAGTAAATTAATTGTCGCTTCAAAATCTTCGGCGGTTTCGCCAGGAAAACCAACAATAAAGTCGGTGGTAAAGACAATATCGGGACGTACTTTTTTTAACTTTTCAACCACAGTGAGATAATGCTTTGTATCGTACTGGCGGCGCATGGCTTGCAAGATGCGATCACTGCCCGATTGAACCGGCAAGTGAAAATGAGGGGCTAAAATAGAAAGATTTTTAAATTGCTCCACTAAATCATCGCCTACATCTTTAGGATGAGAAGTTGTAAAGCGTAATTGAGCCAAATTAGTTTCCTTAGCAATTTTTTCAAGCAATTGTGCAAACGTTACTTCGCCGGTATCTTTTAATCCATACGAATTCACGTTCTGCCCCAACAGAGTCACATCTTTTACCCCTAAATCTACCAAAGCTTTAATTTCATCAATAATTTGCGAACTGGGACGCGATACTTCGGCACCCCGTACACGCGGCACAATGCAAAAGGCACATACGTTATCGCAGCCTTTTTGAATATTCACATAGGCCTTAACCCTGTTTTCTTCGCCGTCGTAGAGCAAATTTACAAATTCAAAATCTTTTTTATGATGAAATTTGGTTTTAAGAATACGGCTCTTAAAACCTTTTTGTTTTTGATCGCGCGCATCTTTAAGCATGGTGGGCAATTCACTCACGGCATCCGGGCCAAACACCATATCTACAAAAGGAAAACGCTTAAATAAATTTTCTTTTTCCTGCTGGGCCACGCAACCCGAAACCCCCACCACCATATTGGGATTATCGGGCAGCATCTCGCGGATACGTCCTAAATCGGAATAAACTTTATCAACGGCTTTTTCACGGATACTACAGGTAACAAGCAGCACCATATCGGCTTCTGAGGCGTTATCGGTGTGATCATAGCCTTGTTTGGCCAAGAGCCCCTTCATTTGCAACGAATCCTGCACATTCATTTGGCAGCCGTAGGTTTTTAAGTGGGCTTTCATGTTGCGTTGGTATAGCCGGAATAAAGAGGTGAGTTCAAGGGAAATTGCTTATCGCGAATCGTTGATCGCAGATCGTAAGAAAAGATCTTATTCTTCGCGATTAGCGAACCACGATAAGCGATCCGCAATTAGAAGCTTTCGTCTACTTTAAGGCCATCTAAAATACGGCCAAACTCGCGGCCCAAATCACTTTCGGCCATATTGTCGTGGAAATCATCATCGCTAGAAAATTGTTCGGCACGTTCTTGAAAGCGGCCGGTGTGGCGTAAATCGTGCTTGATAGTTTCAATATAGCTGTCGGGGTTACGCTTCATGATGTGATCAACGTATTTATTGAGATTTTCAACAGCCTTTTTCTTTTGTTTTTCGCGGATTTTTTTCCAGTTTTGCAAATAGTGCAAACGGCAGTAGCCCATGGTGGTTTGCTCGTTTTTACACTCTTTTTCCTTACAAATTTTGGTAGCCTTTTTTGGCATAGAACAATTTTTTTGGAGTTTAAAAGGTAAAAAAAAACAATAAAACCACTAAAAAAGCGTTATTTATTGAATATTTACACCTACCCCTCTTTTGGTTGTAAAAGAGTTAGCGGTAAATGTCAAGAGCGAAGAAGGCTTTAAAAAAGCAAAAAGCCCCGTTATTACGGGGCTTTTTGATAATTCATTCATTTATTTATTGCTTATAAGGCGCCAACTACCGCAGTAGCCGTATCGGCAGCTACTTTTGCACCTTCAGCAGCGGCAGGCACAGCAGCTTGGGCCACTTCTGCCCCCACTTCAACACCGGCATTTGCGGCTTCACTACCAACCTGAGCACCCACTTCAGCCCCTTCAGCAGCAACATCACCGGCAACTTGCCCAGCTTCAGTTCCAGCTTTGGCAGCTTCTTCAGCAGCCTGGGCGGCTTCTTTAGTAGCTTTGGCTGTTTCACTAGCTGTTTTAATTCCCTGTATTGCAGTTTCTGCTATTCCTGTTCCATCATTAGCAGCCTTACAAATTCCATCGGCAACACCATAAGCCATTTTTGCATAGCCTAAGCCGCTCTGAAGATCTTTGCTATCTTGAGCTTTTTTAGCTTGTTGCATCTGCAGATATTTTGTTTGTTCCGTACCATAATCAAAACCATGTTTACGCGATGTATTTTGTACTGACATATAATCTCCTCTTATTTAAGTTATCGGCATTTCCTCCCTCAAAGTTGCCTTTAGGGGTAAAAAACCATCAATTATTATGCAACTTGAGCTTGTACCTGCTCGCCATCTGTAACAGCCTGTGTTACCTGTCCTTTATTTGTTGCTTCAACTTCCATAGCACCACCACCCAAAGATTGGCTGGTACTTGCTACTTCTTTTTGTCCCTCTGCACTGGCAGCTCCACCAACCTTCTGCTTGCCATCACCTGTAGTTGAAGCACCACCGCCCAGGCCATTAGTATTAGCTTCAGCCAAAGCTTGTTCCTTTGCACTATCCTGACCGGTAAAAACAGAAACTAAAACAGCAGCTACTGCCAAAACAGCCCCTACAATAGCACCATAGCCTGTAGCCGATATACCAGCCGCAGCAGCACTTAAACCGGTTACAGCGGCAGTTGCTCCAGCAGTAGCACCAGTAGCACCAGCCGCACCAGCTGCACCAGCTGCACCAGCCGCACCAGCCGCACCAGCCGCACCAGCACCACCAGCTGCCGCACCGCCGGCTGTTCCACCAGCAACACCCGCTTCAGTTCCGGCCACTACAGCAGCTTCTGTACCTACAGTGGCACATTCCCCAACCACTTCCGTACCTACAGTAGTTCCTACTTCAACAGCACATTCTCCCGCTACTTCTGTAGCAACAGTGCTTCCCGTTTCAACTGCACATTCACCAGCTATTTCTGAACCTGTAGTTGCTGCTATTTCAGTGCCAGCTTCGGTTCCCGCTTCGGCACTCGCTTCTAGTGTTTGCGTTACAGCTGTATTAGTAATACTTCCAACTGTACTCACTCCCGTTTTAGCATTTCCGCCATCCTCGCGACATTCGTCTTGGCGCTCCATGTAGTTATCCAAAACCTGAGATTCGCTGGCCTGGTAATCAAAAGCGTCATAGTTACTGGTGTCACATTGTTTTAAATCGGCTGCTACTGTCATAATTAATCCTCTCCCTTTATTTATCGGCTTTAGCAGAGGGTAAAGTTGTGTTTTGGGGTATTTTTACTACAGATGTAAACTATTGAAATTATTAATATATTTTAAAATAAAACGTGTTCCATTCAAAATTTCTTAAGCAATCCTTTTTGATTAAACTTTCCTTAGGTATACTGGCCAGCATGAATCGCTTTGAACAATTTTTTATTTATAAGCCCGATAAACCCATTAGTACCACCACTATTAATAGTATTCACTTACAAAAAATTGGTGAGGCGTTTACAAAAGCGCTTACACAGGCATTTGATGCCAATTTAATGGATGCTCACAAATTAGGAGCACCTAATCCACAGCAAATAGCCCTTACAAAAACACTGAACGATATTAATGAATTTGTTGCCAAAGTTTCAAAAAACTCAGATATATTTTCGGCCTTGGTATCAAAACAATCACAATAATTGGTTGCGTTTCAACAAGAGGTATCATAAAAACACCCCTCTTTTCGGCAGAGTAGCTCAGTGGTAGAGCAGGGGAAAATGTGGCAGTATTTTCAAATGTACCTGGCACCTTAAGGTAAAGTAGCCCTTCAGAAAACACTCGCTGATGTAAATGAATTTATGCAGAAAGCGGCCCAGAAAAATCCGGAAATTTTTGCGGCGTTAATGCCAAACAAGCATGAATAATATATCACTTGAACAGAAAAACTAGTTCTTAAAGTTCCTTAATTTAGGGGGATTATTGTAATATTCCTCTTTTAATTCTTCCAATTGTTTTTTCTTTAAAGCAGCCTTCTCTTCATCGGTTAACTCTAACTTCTCGTCAGCTTCTTCTTCAACATCAGTGTGTTGTTGTAAAAAAGTCTCAACCTCTACCATTAACTCAGGGTCAATTTGATTTTTTTGCCCCCCCATCATAGACTTTTGGATATTGCCTTTCCCATCTTCATTCTTCTTTGTATTACTATTACTATCATTACTGTCAGCATCGGATTCATTCAAAGAATCCATAAAAGCACGCATTTCAGCTACAGCCTTTAAATTGTGATAATTTTCTAAACAATGCGCTTGGAGAGGAAAACTATCACCAGCATGATCCATACAGAATTTGTAATATGCGTCTGCGGCATAATCATCCGCATACGCATAGCGCATTTTAAAAAAGAAGCTCGCGCCTAAAACCGCCAAACATAAAACAAACACTAATTTTATTGATTTCATTTCTTTCCCTTTCCTATCTATGCCCGGCAAATAAATAAGCAAAGATTGTGCCAGTATAAAAAATACCCCCCTTCTCGTTTTTAACTTCTTGTAACCATAATGTTTTCGATTAAAAAAAATGAAAAATTTAAACCTGATCCTATTTGTAAATGGAAGACTAAAAACCCCATTTTTAACCAGCCAGCGGGGCTTTTTAACTACAAAATGCTAACAGCGATCGAAGGAGATATATCAATTGGGCATGAACAACTTTGGATTGTCTTGTTTAATACGGCCCTTTTAGCCGTTGGCTAAAAGGACTCACATTTTCTAAGTTTCTAGACGCGCCTCACAGGCTTCGTTTTTATATCGTGGTAGTTTCTTGATGAGCTGTGGCCCTTTTAGCCGTTGGCTAAAAGGACTCACATTTTCTAAGTTTCTAGACGCGCCTTACAGGCTTCGTTTTTATATCGTGGTAGTTTCTTGATGAGCTGTGGCCCTTTTAGCCGTTGGCTAAAAGGACTCACATTTTCTAAGTTTCTAGACGCGCCTCACAGGCGCGGCTATAAACTAAGAAAATGTGGCAGGAGGGAGAGTTGAACTCCCGACCAAGGGCTTATGAGTCCCCTGCTCTACCACTGAGCTACCCTGCCGAAAAGAGGGGAGTTTTTATTCTACTTATCCCTTAAAGGCAATATTTTTATTGTCTGTCTTCCTATCCACGATTCACCATACACTATCCACTTCTTCTACTTATCCGGCTTTAAAACAATCACCAAACTGTCTTGCCGTTTGAGTGTATCGGTATACCCTTTATCGCGCAGTAAAAAGGTAGCAATAATATCTTCTTTTCCGTCCCCATCCCAATCGGCTAAGGTAAAGTCGGTAATAGCGCCGTCTAAACGAGGAGAATTCCATGCCTCCTGAAAACCATAACCCGTATATCCCAAACGCACCATCTGTGTGTTTTTAATAGAGGGAACAGCACCAATCACATTTTTTAAATACCCCTCGTTTTTCATCACGTAAATTTGAGGGCTGTTGTAACTACTGATGGCTTTTACAGGAGCCGGAGGAAGCGGCGCCGAAAGATTAATATCAGCGGGAACAGCAGGATCGGCTGGTGGTGGTGGCACGTACGCTGGCGGAGAGAGTTGCGTGATTTCTTCGCCGGGAAGAATAGTTTTAAAACGCACCGGAATAAAAAATCTATTATCGGTGGTCATGCCCAAAGGATTTTTAAGTTCAAAATTATAAAACAAAACCGAACCACCGTATTCTTCGCCGCTACTCCATCCCTGTTTCCATTTTCCGCTTTGATTGTTAGAAAGCACCAAACGCCCCGATGGTTTTATAGATAACAGCTGAGGTTGATTGTTAAGATTAAATCCCTCTACCCTAAAAAGCGATTCGGCATCCCCCGAAATACCCGACTGACCCAGCACTTCACCCTCTTCCACCAACTTTTTTCCGTCCCACTTAAGCTTATATAGAGGTCCCGTAAAATCATCATTCCCCAAACGTTTTTGCCCCACTAGCACATCCTGCCCCATCCATTTTATACGCGCTGCGTAATGGCCATACTCGCCCTTCACCACCAGCTTATCGCCCTCCACCATTAATACTTTGGAAGTAAGAACTCCATTTTCAAAACCAGCCACCACAATATCATCATCGCCGTCGTTATCTATATCCAGCACGCTTAAATGCATAAATTCATCAAATTTATTTCCATTATAAATCAAATACTTATTTATGCTTTTATCATGAACCGCATACACATACACTGTTCTTAAACCTAAAAGGGCAATATCGGTTTTTGCAGTACTCGTTGATAAAAGTTTTCCTGTTTCAATGCCGCGTAAGCTATCGGGGATGCGTTCGCTGGAATAATAGGTAGAGGGGTAAGGATTAGCCCAGGTGAGCGGTGCCCAAAACATTAAAAGAAGTGCCAGGTACATCTTTTTCATATTTTTCATGAAGGCACCCTACAGCAAAACAAGGTTTTGGTCAAAAAATAACACCTAGGCGGCATTCAAAATTTATGTGATAATCTAAGTAGTTACATAAGTTGTGCCTTGGGGTCAAAAAACCCCACCACGCAACTTATAAAATGGGTTTGGCCGATAACCCAAGTGAGGAAGTTTATATATGGTTGATGCATTACAGGCCAATCAAAGTACTGCTTATAACGATGGTGTGGATCAACATAGCCCTGATGCTATTGCTAAACAAAATTCACCCGATGGTATAGCGGCTCAGGAGCAAGCTAAACTCAGTGGCAACCAGCAACGAGGCTCGGCCGAAGCGCCCAGTGAAGACGAAAAAAATTTGTATGAAAAATTAGGTCAAAAAACCGGTGCCAGTGTTGTGGATGGCAACATGAGTAAAGGTAAAATTGGTCCGCTCCTTGATTTAAAAGGCATGCATGAACGTGTGAAGGCCCAAGAAACGGCACGGGCCGATTTTAGAAAACAACATGATTTTTCGCAGGTGGATCCCGAAACGGGCGAGCTCGTTCATACCGAAATGTTGGCCATGGGTGCCGAAGAAGAAGCCGGGCTTATGGATTCGGAAGCCAGGTTCATGGATACCGGCAACAACTTGGGGAAAAACGATGAAGGATTAGGAAATACGGATGAGGCCCTCTTTCAAAATTCTCAGGCCGATCCCATGCAAGGCAACAGCGCTCTTATGGCCGATGCCGGAACGCCTATATCAAGTGCCGGGCGCATGACCGTTGAAGGAAGTATGTCGAACAATAATTTACAGCCAAGCGGTGGAGGAATGGCTCCCCCGTCTAAAAGTACAGGCATGGCTTAATAAAGCCAGCCTTGAAGAAAGGAAACATTATGGGTGGTGGTGCAGCATATAATGAGTTTTATACACAGGCAACCAAGATGCAGGCGGATGCCAATGTGCATCAATCGGAAATTGAAGCCGACGCTACAAAATACGCCGCTCGCCAGGAACGCCTGGGTGCGGTAGAGGTAGCCAAGTACGATTACATGGCACGCATTGCCGAATCTAAATCGTACGAGCGTACACAAATGGAAGCGCTGCGCGTGCGCGAGCTTGAAGCCAAGCTTAGCCATAAAGAAGAAATGACCCGCATTTTTGAAGTGGATGTACCGCGTGCCGAAGCCGCCAAAATGATGGGACAAGCCGCTATTGATAAAGAAGAAAACAAGCGACTTAAAAATGAACAAGATTACGATTTGGATTTACGCCGTTACGAAGATCGCCAAAGCTCTTCTTACTGGACTGGATAGTGTTTGTTCAATATAACTTAGAGAAGCTAAGTTATATTGACTACAAACACTTATGCAGCAAAGCTGCATGAGGGCTTCGCAAAAAGCCTCAAGGGGGACTTAAGTGACAGAAGAATTTAAAGACGCAATGGAATACATTTGGGACCGTATTCCCAAAACCAAAGAGGGAAACGTCCGCTATTTATTAGGCGACCTGCCCTATCTCTACCAAAACGGTTTTGTTGATTCCAACCAGTTTACCTACGAGCAATGGAAAGCCGCTTTTGAAGATTGCAAACAAGACGACGATTCTTACATTTTAACCAAAGAAAAATTTTTATCGCTGCGCAAGTTTAGGTATGTAGGCCCGGTATTTGAACCTTTTGATGCTAGCAAGGTACGCGAAGGTGAATGGACCGACGATGATTTGGCCAAACTTTATCATCGCAGTATTAAACCGTCATCCACAGTGCCCGAACAGGTTTATTTTAACATGATTAAAGCTCTTAAAGAGCGCGAAGGCTTGCAGCAAAATGGCCGTCTTCTTGTAAACAAAACGGTTAAAACCCAATTAGGATATTTAATCGACCGTTTCCCCTCTCCTCGTCGCAAACTTGAAATTGAAGTAAGCCGCCTGCGCAAAGAACGTGAAAAAGATTTTAGAGAAGTAAACGAAAATCGCGACGTTTCTAAATTTGTAGCGGGGCAATTTGAAAGTGAAGAAGAGCTTAAAAAGTTTAAATCACTTCAAAACAAAGCCGGAGCACCGGTTAAACAAAAAATTGATACCTCTAAAACGGTTGATCTTAAATCGTTAAAAAGACCACCTAAAAAGATTAGCGGTTAAGCAAGCGGTGGTAACGACGGCGTATTAGGATCCGCAGGCGGTGTATAAGTTGGGACCACAGGATTTCTTAATTCAACAAGCCTTCTCTTTTCTTCCTTTACCAGTGCCATTCTAAAAGCACCAATAAAAGCCGCAAATAAAATACCCACCACAAACGAACCCATAATCAGAAAAATAACCGGGATAGGACGTGAAGCTAAATCGTCAACAAACGGCAAATCCATCACTAAACTTACCGTAACCGTGTGGTTAGAATAGAAAAATAGAAAAATAATGAGGATAAATAAAACCAAGAGAAGATATTTGAGAAAATGATACATAGAGGTACTACTATCCACCATTCACCATCCACTATCCACTATTTTTTTAGCTTTTTAAAATGGGGAGCCAATTTTTTATAGGTATCGTTTAAATGTTCGGGCATCACGCGGATATTACCAATTACCGGCATAATATTGTTATCGCCTTCCCAACGTGGAATAACATGATAGTGGAGATGATCTTTAATTCCGGCCCCGGCCGCTTTTCCTAAATTTAAGCCCACATTAAACCCCTGAGCTCCAGCAGCCTTTTTAAGAATTTTTATAGAAGCCGCCACAAGCGCACTCATTTCACAGTGCTCCTCGGCTGTTAAATCTTCAAATAAGTTGGTATGACGATTGGGCACCACCATAAGATGCCCACAGGTGTAGGGATATTTATTGAGTATCACAAACGAATGAGCACCCTGATAAATAACAAGGGTTGAGGCTTTAATCCCCTTTTTGGGCTGTTCACAAAACACACAGCCCCCACGTTGTTTATGCGCTTTGGCAATAAAGGCCATGCGCCACGGCGCCCAAATGGGTTTAGTCATGATGTCTACTCTCCGGCCTTACCGGTATTAACACGTTCTTTTAATTCTTTCCCCACTTTAAAAAAGGGAACCTTGCGCGTATTCACATAAACGCTGGCACCTGTTTTAGGGTTACGTCCTTGGCGAGGTTCACGAGTACGTATTTCGAAGCTGCCAAAGCCACGGATTTCGATGCGTTCCCCACGCGATAACGATTGGGTCATCTGGTCAAAGATGGTTTCCACAATAATTTCCACTTCGCGATGGGATAGACTTTTTAATTTTCCTTCCAACATGTTGATAAGATCACTCTTGTTCATATTTGTTTACCTATTTAATGTATAACCGATGGCGAATATAAATACATCCACTGGGGCTCGGTTTTAGCTTCCAGTTTGTTGGTTACTATACTTAAAAAATGCTGCATCCATTTGGACTCAGCTAAAAAATCAAGCGGGTTTTCTTTTTTGCGCGGCCAAACCACATGAGCATCTTGCGATAAACCGGCCATTTTTTTAGCTTGGTCTATGGCATCGTAAATGGTTCCCAGGCCATCAATTAAACCCAAGGCTTTGGCCTGTTCACCTGTATAAACTTTTCCCTGCGCTAACTCCTCTACCTGCTCGGGCGTCATTTTTCTACCTTCTCCCACATCGCCCTTAAACTGCGTATACATATTATTTAAAATACTTTGTAAATAAGCCCTATCTTCATCATCCATAGGCTTCATGGGAGAACCTACATCTTTAAACTTTCCAGTTTTAATCACCCGGCTTTCAAGCATGGCCCACTCGGCCAAGCGATTCACTCCCAGGCTTTCCATAATCACGCCAATACTGCCGGTAATGGTACCTTTCATGGCCATAATATAATCGGCGGCACAGGAAATATAATAACCACCAGAAGCAGCCATGGTACCCATAGATACCACTACCTTTTTATCTTGTTTTAATTTTTTAACTTCTTCAAAAATTTCCTGAGAAGGAGCTACAGCACCACCGGGAGAATCAATTCTCAATACCACAGCTTTTACCGAACGATTTTTTCTGTATTTATTTAAATCTTCCAGCGTTTCTTTAGAATCAAAAATGGGACCTTCAATTTTAACAACCGCTACCGAGCCACCGGGAATAAAACCTTTTCCATCATCCATCCAGTAAAATAAAATCGAAACAAAACCAACAAGCACACAAAAAACCGCACCTAAAATAAGGAAGGAATAAAGTATGGGATGTCGGGACATGAAAATTTAACGGGGGCGCCTTATGGGCGCCCCCGCTTTTTTTTAAGAGTTTGTTTTAAGAGTATCAAACAGCTTAACGGTTGCATCACCCTGTTGGGCATGGAAATCGCGCATATTGGCTTTTTCCT
>JAIBAG010000023.1 GCA_019695305.1 bacterium | reverse complement strand
ACAGAAAAGGATATTCTTCTCGTCGAACATCGTCTCAACCATAGACCGAGAAAATGTTTAGACTTTTATACTCCTGCGGAAATACTCAAAAAATTACGTAGTGGTGCACTTCCACCTTGAACGTACCTTTTTTTATTCTTTAACGTCTGCTTCATTTTAAGTAATTAATTGAAATAACTTATCTTATTTTCTTTTCCTGTCACGGCACCAGCTTTGCATTCTTAAGAGGTCTGGGTATTTTGTAGCTGGGCAGACGTATTATCTATTGTCAGGCTTTTTTACCAAAAAACATAAAGGGTGGTGAGCGTACTAACATTATGAGTTTGCCTCTACGGGTTAGCTCATCGGGCCGCAATTTGTTTGCTGGGCAGACAAAAAAACGGCTTCACCTGCACTATGCGGGTAAAAGGAGAATATTATGGGTGGTGTACAATTACAAATTGGTGGGGAATGTAAGTTAGATGTTTCGGTACCGCATTATGACACGAGCTTTCCTTTTCATGATTCGCGTCGTAGTATGCCGTCTCGTGCTACTACCACAATCAATTATGGCCCTGTAACGGCGACTGTAGATAACAATACATCCGAAGCCGAAAGAGCCAAAACCTTACTAGCGTTGTGTGAAGGCAAAATTGCCACCACAGACGTGACTAACAAAAAAGGTGTCGTGGTACGCACCGTATTGGCCGATAAACCCACACATTGGGTTAAAAAAATGTATGTTACTCCGCCAGAAAATGTGACCACCATTACCGGCGTTGTAGTGGAATAACAAAAAAACTAATAAAACCCCCGGAAGATTTTTTCTTTCGGGGGTTTTTATTTTCAATTATTCTGGAGACAAAGGATCACGCGCCAAGTAACCCAAAACTTCTATTTTCCAGGTGTAGGCCTGGGCATAACGTTTATTATTACCGCGCGATAGTTGGTCCAATTCAAGGATAAACGATATTTTTTGAGGAGTATCCAGATTACTAAAACGGGTCATTAAGTCCGGGGTCCACCGTTTGGCATTGGCTAAGGCTTCAATTATGTTGTGAACTGAATCTACCACTCTGCCACTTGACATAAGCTGGAAAGTGCTACCATCAGGGCCTCTTGAACTTCTTATCCATTCTTCACCGGCATAAACTGTGGCATCCAGATGAGCTTTGAGTTGATCTCTGATTTGTTCCAATCGTAACAGGGTTGCTTTTTGATCGAGGGGAGTTCCTTTTCCTACTTTTTGTAAAAGCTCATTGGCTTCGGAACAAAGAGCAGCAGGATCGGTTAATGCTCTTTGCCCTTGCACAATTTGCTGGGCTTGATCCCTGATAGAGTCAAGAGGTAAGGGGGTGCCGGGGTAGTTAGGAATGGTTTTGGGCAGATAATCAAAAATTTGTTTGTAATCTATGCCGCTTGTTCTCCCTTCATATTCCACTTTTAATATAAGATAGGCTACTTTTTGAGGGATAGTGAGGTATGTAAATACCGCGCTTTCCCAGGTGGGGTTGTTCGGGCTATTTCCTACCAGTGCTATTACTTGATCTCTTATGCCCGTTTTTGCCAAATAGTCTTTCACTACTCTTAAAGGCTCATCAATATTGGCGTAACTTCTACCAAGCCGACGGGCTTCCCGAAACGCTTCATCCATTTTAAGAAGAGCTGTTCTAAATGTATTCCAATCGTCATCCACCTGTGTACTGCCTGTTACGCCTGCAACAGAGCCTGCGTTACCTCCGTTAACCGGTCCGGCCACCGGCATAGCGCTAATGCGCGATTGGATTAACGTATCAATCTGGCGGGTAATGTTGCCGGTGAAGGTTTCATCATAGCCTAAACTTTCTAGCTGTTGTTTTTGAAGTAACAGGCGAGCCAATTCGCCTTGAAATTTTAAATCGTTTAACAAGGCGGCAATGCTTGTATCATCGCGAAATTCGGGAGGCAGCATATAGCCTTCGCGTAAAAAGCGCGTGAGTTCAGCTTCATCCGGTTCGGGGGATTGAGATGCCATGCCTGGCACGCGGGTATCGCCCGGTAACGTGTATTGTTTTACTATTTCATCGCCTATGGATACGCCTTCTTTTGTGGTGAGGCTTTTAAATTGCGGATGTAACGTTTCTATCCAAAGCCACGCTGTAGCCCACACTTCATCAGGTGTTTGAGTGCGCTTGCAGTTACCTAGCTGTTTATTAAAGGCCGTATAGGCTAATTCTATGCCATCTTGTTCGTAAACCGTACTCACGTTGGTGACAATAGTGATGAGATTTTGAAAATGGTCTTCGGTAAGAGTGGTGCCGTCTTGTGTTTGAAAGCCAATAAATTGGGAACGAAATTGGTAGCTGTTAATGCCAACAGCATTTAAATCGCCCATGATTTTGCCTTCGGCTTCCATCCGAGACCAGTTGGGTTTAGAAGGTGCATAAAACAGTGCTGCGGGTCCTCCGCTGGCTGCTCCATAAGCAATAGTGGCGCCGGCGGCAATCTCAGGTAAAAGAGCTGTTTCTCCCATGCCAGTAACCAAGGCTCTAAAAATTTGAGGAAAAAGTCTAAACCCGCTGGTAGAAGCCCCGCTCGATTCCATAAGGGTAGTGGTAGAAAACCCACCCGCAAAACCTTCGCCCATCCAGTAATCGCCCACGGCTTCCATGGCTTTACCGGCTAAGAGAGCTACGCCCATGCCCGTTGCATCGGCTTCCATCACTTGAGCTTGTGGCGGTGTTTCTTCTACAAGTTCTTCAGAAGTATCTAGGCATTGATTCTCTTCCACCAATACATAAGTATCTTCGTGCGATTGCGGAAGCGGTTCCGATAAATCAAGTGATTCGTCACCCAAGTCTATAACATCCGTTTCGGTATTATCCGATTCGGGAGGAAATAAAACAGGATCGAGTGCTGTTAAATCGAGTGAAGCGTTGCCCATAAAAACTCTCTTTTTTTAAAAATGATGTTAATAAAAATGCCCACCGTAATTATCGGCACAGAGAGATAAAAAGTTGTGTGAAAAAAGGCGGTGAGGGGTAGCTTATTTATGATAGTTATTTCAAATACTTATGAATCTTCCAAAACTCCTTGTTATTTGTTTTTTATTAATATAAACCGTTTCGCCTTGGAAGTTTAAGAGGGTGATTAGCTCAGTTGGTAGAGCAGCTGACTCTTAATCAGCGGGTCGCAAGTTCGATCCTTGCATCACCCACACTAATACCATCAAGGGCTAGAGAGAAATCTCTGGCCCTTTTTTATTGTCAAAAATCTTGCTTTGGGACACGTGTGGGACACTATCTAACAACAAAATACAATAAATCACAAAATCACTTTTGTTTAATACCCAAAATTTTAGACGTAAAATATTCTTAACTGTCCCAGAAATGTCCCATATTAAATACACATGCAATCAAGTTATTGTATTTATTGCATAATTTATTATTATTATTCTGATTTATTATCATCTGTTGCTATTTATCGCTATTTTTTGTATGTGATTTAAATAATGGCAACTATCGAAAATCGTATCACTTCAGATGGCAAAAAGAGTTTCCGTGTAAAAATTAGATTACGAGGCTATCCAATTCAATCTGCAACCTTTGAACGGTTAACCGATGCGCGTAAATGGGTGCAGCAAACAGAAAGCGCAATTCGCGAAGGAAGGCACTTCAAAACTTCAGAGGCAAAACGGCATACGTTAAGCGAAATGATTGACCGTTATATTCGCGATGAGCTTCCTAAAAAACCTCGCAGCCTCAGAAATCAAAAGACACAACTGCTATGGTGGAAAGAACGAATTGGTACATATTTACTTTCTGATGTTACGACTCCTTTAATCGTTTCTTGCAGAGACAAACTGGCAAGCGAGCCTATAAATGAAAAAAATCCCACCAAATTAAGAACCCCAGCTACCATAAATCGCTATCTGGCAGCACTTAGCCATGTTTTTACTATCGCCGTAAAAGAATGGGGATGGGTTGAGGATAGCCCTTTACGAAAGGTAAGTAAGCCTAAAGAGCCGCGGGGTAGAGTCAGATTTCTAGCCGATGACGAACGTGAGCGATTACTAATTGCGTGTAAGGAAAGTTCTAATCCCTATCTCTATAACATTGTTGTGCTGTGTCTATCGACCGGTGCCCGCAAAATGGAAATCCTATCTTTACGCTGGAAACAGGTAGATTTTTATCGTGGCGTTATCGTGCTCGATGATACCAAAAATGGTGACCGCAGAGTATTGCCATTAACCGGACTAGCACTTGGCTTGATGAAAGCTCATTCTAAGGTTAGAAATATAGAATCAGACTTAGTATTTCCATCGGGACAAAAGCCACAAAAGCCTGTTGAAATTAAAAAAGCATGGGAAGCGGCTTTAGCAAAAGCAAAGATTGAAAATTTTCGTTTCCACGACCTTCGCCATTCCACTGCTTCTTATTTAGCCATGAACGGTGCCACCCTTGCAGAAATTGCAGAAGTATTAGGTCACAAAACACTCCAGATGGTTCGACGCTACAGCCATTTGTCGGAAGCCCACACGATTAAAGTAGTAGCTAACATGAATGCGAAAATATTTGGATAAATATGCCTTCTAAAAGTAAAAAAGAAAGTAATCAAAGGTTGTTATCTTATAAAAAGTTCATTTGGGAATGCATAAGAAGAAATGAAGGGTATAAAAAAACTTTTGATAAACTAGAAGCTTTAAGGCACAAAAAAGGTACAAAGGGGCGGCAAGAACAAGCAGTAAAATACTTAGAAATCGCCCGATATTACCGATTGAGTGTTCCGCATGACTATAAATTGGATTTTAATGATGCTATTTCTCACTCCATAGAGCTTGGATGGATAAAAGCCCCGAATCAGACATTAATGTCTCCTATAGCGGAAAGTTCATTGAAAGTTATCGATACATTAGAAGGTGGCTACCCTCCCCCAATAAGATTTGCTAAAAAATCAGAGTTTTTAGAAGATGGGAGATACCTCCATTTGGTTTTAGATGTAAGTCAACCGAAGGAAATAGCTTTGTTATTAGCTGGTGAAGCCATCGATTTAGCCGTTGGCTCATTAGATTCTGATATGGAATGGGGGCCTCAAAGGTTACATGAAACTGATTTACAACTTTTTATTTGGGATAAAAAATCCAGCGGATTAACTTTTGAAGAAATTGGTCAACTCCTAATCGATGAAAAACAAGTAAGGAAAAATGTGGATTTGGAAAGTGCGACCAAGTTAGCTAAATATCACCATGAAAGGGCTAATTCATATATCCAATCTATACCGGTTTTGAAGCCTCAAATTTTACCTGAAGAGCCGGAAAAATAAAGCCCGGGCCTTATCCTTCCCAGACAATCGCCAGAGAAAATTTTACAGTCTCCCATTATCGAGCAATTCAGCTCGGTTCATAGCAAAAGGAGATTGTATGGAAGCAGAATTAAAAGAAAAAACCAAACTCATTCCTATTACAAAATGGGCTGATTTTCATCCTTGGCCCCCGGTCGGTGGTATGCGTCATTTGGTTTTTAACGCAAAAAGGAACGGTTTTGACTATTGTCTAGTTAAAGTTGGTCGTCGAGTTCTCATAGACGAAGGCAAATTTTTTGACTGGGTAGATGCCCAAAAGAAAGGGGGTAAACAATGAAACCCCTTTCACCAAGGCAAAAGCGTGCCTTAATTACACTTACCAAAGGACCGGTTAGCACAAAGCGATTACGAGAGCTCGCTGGCCAACTTAATGGCCCTGACCTTATCTTTCAGCTTAGACGTAAAGGTTTTTGCATTATTACCGAACGCTTCAGCATGAAAGACCGTGATGGCAAACAATGTCTCCCGGGCTATTATAGGCTGCCATATGAAGAACGCGAGAGAGTGAAGAGCATGTTAGCGGCCCCGGAGGCAGCGTCAACTACCTCCGAGGTCCAGTCAGAACCGAATCTAGCTTGTATTTCAAGAACCGTAGCAAAATCGAGAGGGGGTTGCAATGCATAGTGCGACTTCCAAACTTTTATTTAAGGTAAAAACAAAAATTGAACCGATGGATTTTTATCATTCGGAGTTGGGCATTATGCCTGCTTCCGAAAATATACAATGGTTTCTGGGCGGTATTTGCCCTTTTCACAGCGACCAGAGAGAAGGTAGTTTTTATGTCCACCTAAAAAGTGGTGCATTCAATTGCTTCTCATGCGGAACTAAAGGCAGAGACATTATTGCTTTTGTTAAGCAGCGATATAATCTTGATTTTAGCGATGCCGTACAAAAGCTGGCAACAGAGTGGAGGGTACAATGATAAATGTTCCCTCAACCTTTAAGAACAAACGGTTAACTCATCTCTGGCATTATAAAGACCTTAACGGTGCTTTGTTGGGAGGAGTTGCCCGATATGATGACTCTAACGGTAAAGATACCATCCCTTTCTTCAAAAAAAATGGGAACACCTTTGAGATGGGTGGGGCTGAAACGCCTCGCCCGCTCTTTGGTTTAGAAACGGTTAGTAAATCTAAAGAACTAGCTTTTATAGTCGAGGGCGAAAAATGTGCCTCAGCCCTTCAATCTTTAAACCAGCCAGCCCTTACCTCTCCCGGAGGATCAAACCAAGCTTCTAAAGCCAACTGGGAGCCTTTAAGCGGTATTAAAAAGGTGATTATATTACCTGATAATGATACCCCCGGGGCATCCTATGCTAAAGAGGTTGCAACATGTTTAAAGAAGCTATCCTTTCCTCCTGAAATTTTAGTTTTAAAAATTCCAAATCTTCCTGAAGGAGGCGATGTTATTGACTGGCTCCAAACCCATATACCATCGTGGGATGGCCTAAGCCCCATACCGGATGAGCATAGCGGGATTATAAAACAGAAGTTTATAGAGCTAGTTCAGAATAATAGTACACCGCTTCCAAAAGACTGGGATTTATTGGTACCAACTGATTGGGTTTTACCAATTCCTTTAGATAGCTTTCCATTACCATCTTGGCCAAATGATGTTTTTCAAAAAGATATAGAGCTTTTTATTCAGGCTTTAGCCATCTCAACGGAAACACCAATAGAATTACCGGCAATGATGGTCATGGCTGTATTAGGAACAATTTGCGCAGGTAAATTTGTTGTTGAGGTAACGGCTGATTATCGTGAGCCAGTCAATATATGGACATGCGTGGCTTTGCCTCCTGCAAGTTTAAAAACAGCAATATTAAAAGCTGTATTGCCTCCTTTAAGACGATGGGAGAAAGAAAAGAGAAATACTCTTGAACCAGAGATTAAACGTTTAGAAAGTGAGCATAAAAGCTTAACTGAGGTTATTAACCATAAACGTAAGTTGATGGCACGGTCAAAAAGTGCGGATATAGATATACTTAAGACTGAAATTGCCGAGCTTGAAGCCAAGCTACCTTTAATACCAAAATGTCCACAAATATGGTCGCAAGATGTAACAGCAGAAAAACTGACTGTTCTTTTGTATGAGAATGATGAACGCATGGGCATTTTTACAGATGAAGGCGGAATATTTGAAAATATGGCAGGTAGATATTCTGGCGGTGTTCCTAATCTAGATATTTATCTGCAGTCACATTCTGCAAGCCCTGTTAGAGTATCGCGACAAGGTAGGCCATCAATTATGCTTGAGCAACCCTGTTTAAGCATAGGAATAGCTCCACAACCTGAAGTGTTAAGCAAGTTAGCTGATAAACCCGGTTTTCGTGGACGTGGATTGCTAGCCCGTTTTTTGTATGCGTTGCCAGCTTCAAATTTGGGATTTAGAAAAAGGGAAATGTTGGCGATGCCCGAGGAGCTACGCAATAATTACGATGCCACAGTAACTTCAATATTAAACTTACCGTGGAATCAATCCATAGATGGTCAAAAGCAAGCTTATCCACTTCGGTTAACACAAGAAGCTTATTTGCTATTCAATTCATTTGCCCAAAAAGTTGAGAAAGAATTAGCTGAGGAAGGAGTATTTGCTCAATTACAAGATTGGGCAGGAAAACTTCCCGGAGCGGTAATAAGAATAGCGGGATTGCTTCATATAGCTAGGCACGCGCAGGCTAAGCCGTGGGAAGTTTATATTCAAAAAGATGACGTAAATGCAGCAATAAAAATAGCTGATTGCTTATCTATACACGCTTTAAAGGTTTTTGACCTTATGGGTGCGGACCCTTCTGTTGAAGGGGCAAAGAAAATATTAAAATGGCTAGAGAAAAATCAAACCGAGTCATTTACTTTTAGAGATTGCCATTACGGAAACAAGAATCACTTTAAAAGAGCGGCAGATTTAGAGGGCGCTATTGATGTATTAGAAGAGCGAAACTATATCAAAAAACTACCCTCTCCCCTAGTAAGCCATCGACCAAGCCGTTTATTCAAAGTTAACCCAAGTATTTACAAAATTAAACCTTCTGTGGCTTTTGTCCCAGAAAACGGAGGTAGCATACATGAAAACTAATGATTCAGACCAAGCCTTACAACCATTGAATGAAACTCAGGAGGCCAAAGTGAAAGCATTTTATAAAAAGATGCAGGAAAAGGCTCCGCCCAAAATATCTCTTGCGGACGGATTGGATATTAGTCCTCCCCCTGAAGTGGTGGCAGAAATATCAGCAGCTTTGGGTACAACAGATGCGGGTTTAATGTCCCTCTTTTTAAATCAAGTAAAGGTGACTTTCCCAGATAGAGGTAAACACGAACAGAACAGTAATAATGCCTTGGCTATTCTGCATTCTTTAAAACCCCAATCTGAGTTGGAAACGCTTTTGTGCACTCAAATGATAGGTACTCATAATTTAGCTATGACCTTCTTTCAGAGAGCGCTTATAGACGGACAATATCCTGATATGGTTGATGCAAATGTGAATAGAGCCACGAAGCTGCTAAGAACATTTACTACACAGATGGAAACGTTAAATAAGTTAAGAGGCAAATCTCAACAAAAAGTTACAGTAGAGCACGTGCATGTTTATGAGGGTGGACAGGCTGTTGTCGGCAATATTGCGCAAGATAAGGGGAGGGTATAAATGAAAAGTGAGTATCAACCCCATGCAAAGCGGCGAGGCTGGCTAAAAAATGGCAATCCGGCTGGTGATTTTAATAATGCGCCTAGATGTGGTGCCAAAACACGACAAAAGAGTTCATGTCTCGCGCCAGCTATGAAAAATGGTCGTTGTCGAATGCATGGAGGGAAAAGCACGGGACCAAAAACGGAGCTAGGTCTTAATAATAGCAGAAAAGCCAATTGGAAGCATGGCCATTACAGTAGAGAGACTTGTCACCTCAGGAAAGAGGCCAAGGGTTTAATGAAAGAATTTGAGAAATTGAAAGAAGTAATAAAATAAACAACTATTTATCCAAAAAGTTAGAAGCCTTAACCTTAAAAGCGGTCGCCAACTTCCCCAAGGAATCCAAGGTGAGATTCACTAGTCCCGATTCAATCCGTTGATAATACTTATAATGGAAACCACTAAGTTCTGCGGCAGCTTCTTGAGTTAAACCTCTTTTTGTTCTGGCTTTCTTTATATTCTGTGCTACTTGCCTTTTGAGATTGGTTTTAGTCACACCAACTTATAAGATGGTGTCGTTATAAGAAACACCCCACTATAAGTAGGTTTCATTCATTTTAGAGAGATGGATTTATGAAAAAAATAATTTTATGCTTATTAAGTGTTTGTTTAACTACAAGCCCTGTATTTGCTGGAATTCAAGCTCAATGTACCAACTTTAAAGGGAAAACTAGCCCTTGTACAATTGATAATCAAGCGGGCAATCTTGTGGTTACTTATAAAAGTGCTGCAAATGCTTCTCTAAATAAAAATATTCCCGGCAAAAATATTACAGGCTTAAGTGGTGGTGAGTATGCACGGAGACGTGTTGCTGAAAGTGTTACCACAGCTATCCTTATTGCTCCCGTTGCATTGTTTATGCTTTTTAGCAAAAAGAAAATTGATAACTATGGTGTTGAATACATAGATAAAGATAAAAAACCGGCTTCGTTTCTAATACAGTGTAAGAAGAAGTACAGTATGACCCTTCAATCACTTTTACAATCAATCAGTGGTAAACAAGTGATTTTTCAAGAAACTGGGAAGAAATGAGGCTTAATAGAAAAGTTATGAATCATAAAATATTTTTCATTCTGTTTTTAGTAGCACTTTTTAGCTTTGGATGTGAATCACAGATCAAACTTACAAATTCTAAAATTCTATTGGATCATTCCATAACTTGTACTTTTCAAGAAGGGCAATCAGCTATAGCTAAACAGTTTTCTAATAACTATATTTTGGAGAAAGCATATAATTCTACACCTCTTATCTGGGAGTTTAATAACCTATTTACTGATAAGTCTAGCTATTCATCTGGTGGGGATGTTGGGCCCATATACTCTTTGAAACTTAATGTTGGGGTTCAGCCAAATATAGAGGGCGGTGGTGCTGGTTTATTTTTACCACAGGACAACGGAGGCCATTTATTCACGATTTGGGCGAATGGCACTGCCTACTGGACTAAACACAACTCAATTATGGGGACTGGTGGTGTTCAAACTTTTTTAGGAGAGTGTAAGAATAGATAAAGGTTATGATACAATATGGATTCCTCACAAAAATTAATTCAAAAGGAAAAACGTATCATTGCATTAAGCCTTATTGAAAAAAATAGAACTCATATTGAAAAATTTAAAGTCAAAAAAATGGGAGGTTGGGGGTGCTTGCCACTGTTGCTATCATTTTTATATGTAATAGGAGGAGCGATAGCATTATTAATATCGGGGAAAAAGCCTGAGCCAATCTTTTTTTCACCATTGGCTATGCTGATTCCTGCTTTTATGACTTACGATATTCATGAGGAATGGAATGATAAAATATTAGCCAAGGAAAGAGCCGCTCAAGATAACCCAATTATCAAAGATTTTGTTTATCAAGAAGGTTACATTTACTTAGATTCACAATTCAAATATTGGACTTATAAAATAGGTAAAAGCATTGGTATATTAATTAGCTGTATTATAATTACCATTGCTATAGTTTTATTATTCACATGGGTATCAGGGATACATTTTGACAAATCTACTGTAATTATAATTCTTCTAGTAATAATCATTCTAAATCAAATAAGAGGTAAATAATACTTAAGGAAAACGGAGGAAGTTCTTTATGATTAAAAGTTATTTTAGATATTTCATTTTATTTATATTTTTAACCCCAGCTTCTTCAGTGTTTGGGATAACAGCAACTGAACTATATCAGCAATGTAAGCTCGAGGAAAAAGTAAATGCCAAGAATCCAAGTGAAAACTCTCTTTCATTGATTCAGGATATGGTAGCTGTAAATAGATGCTATTCATATATTCAAGGTGTGGTTGATGGTTTTAGACTAGATCAGGATACATTTGGGACTTTGCTGGCTATGAATAAACAAACTGATGCAGAATTAATAGCGATAGGTAAAGTAATCCCTAGAATGTTTTTAAGCACGTGTTTACCTAATGCTGGAGTCCAAAATGAGGATATAGTTTCTGCTGTTAAAGATATGTATTTGTCAGACAAAACTTGGGCAGCTGAAGGTCAAACGGGTAGACAATTAGTGTTTATGGCTGTTGAAAAAAAATACCCTTGTGGTGTTAAAAAGTAATATGAGTGAAAATAAGTCCCATTTTCTTAAATCGAGTCTTAAGCTTACCCTTGTCACTATATTTATCATAAATACTGTTGTTTCATTTGCTTTTATATTTTTAGTTTTAAACGGGGATATTTATATTAAGAATATGCCTTTAGAAGTTTTGAATGTTAAGAGAATAAATATGTTGGATAATGAAGGTTCTATACGAGCAGTTTTGGGTATGCACTCTTCTGATGTGGCAACAATGCCTAGCCTACCTTCGCTTGGCTTTTTCGATAAAAATGGAATGAGTTTAATGTCTCTTACTGGTTCGTCTTTTTCACTTAGGAACATTGGAAATCAATGGAAAGAAGGTAAACAAGAATATGAGGGACCCTTTCTTAACTTAGAACCTAAAGGAGTATCATTGTATGATACGAACGGGATGGATAGATTATCAATCCTAATAGATAACGATGAGCCGAGTATACAGTTGCTAGATGAAACTGGAAAAATTTTAACAAGCATAGGAGTAATTAACCTTATTGCTGAAGATGGAACAAAATCAACAACCCCAGAATCTAGCTTAATATTTTTTCGTAAAAAAGATGGTACAGTTATCAGGCAATATCCTTAATTTAAAATGTATCCAAAATTGCAATGATAAATTGCAGCCTCTTTATTGTGCGATTTTTTTTGGGATAAATTCCAACTTAAATTTAGGAATATTCATTATTTTTAAAACTTAGTATATGGATAATATAGAAAGTTCAAATATATCATATTTTGCTGTAGCTTGGGTTGATTTTCTAGGGCAATCCCAAGCGCTGGAAAAAATTAAATCCATTCCTACCACAGTAGAGGAAAGAAAAGAATTTATAGAAAAAGCAAAACCTACCTTTGGGCATATTATCAAATTTAGAGAGCAAGTTGATATTTTACTTTCTCAACTTATGGGTGTTGGTCAAGATGGCAAATATATCCGCCCTAATTGGTCTGAGGAACAAGTAAAAATGTGGCATAGACACAATAAGCCATTTTTAAAAAAGGAATTTATAGGAGATGCTGTTTGTCTAAAGGTTTCTTTAGAAGAAAATGAAAATTATCATCCTATGAGAAGTGTATTGGTTTTGTTGGATGCACTACAAGTTCTCGCTCTTACCGCTCTGGCAAACGAAAAACCTTTAAGAGGGGGAGTTGATATTGGCATTTGTTGTGATTTTGAAGGAGGCCTTTATGGACAAGCGCCTGGAAGAGCATATTCCATTGAGTCGATAGAAGCCGTTTATCCTAGAATTGTATTAGGTTCACATTTTATGGACTATATAAATTCATACAACAAGGAGCTCCCTTTATTGCCAATATCACCCAAAGAAAAAGAGCAAATACGTTTAAACCTAAATGAAATTTTAAAGTTAATTACGAATGATGAGGATGGTAAAACTATATTAAATTATTTAGATAAGTCTGCCATGCCTTCGGCAATTTTTGATGAAACTATTCAAAAAGCAATAGAGTTTGTAAAAACAAGTTTAGAAACTTTTAAAGGGGATAAAAAGCTCCTTGAGCGCTATAATCGCTTAAAAAAATATTTCGAAAGTCATGGTTATACTATTTAAGTATTTTCAGGGACACTAGTGGGACACTCAGTTGCAAATAAAGACAAAAACTCACAACTTTCTACAAAATTAAAAATAAAAAATCCTTTTTAAAATCTTATGGTTACGTGTTGCATTGTGCTGTGGTTAGTTTGCCAAACAGGACTCTTAATCAGCGGGTCACAAGTTCGATCCTTGTATCACCCATACAAAAATCCCCAAACACAATGAGTGGTTTTGGGGATTTTTTTTGCTTATCATGAGTGCATCTTTAAACTGGAATTCCCTCCTTATTACTCTATACTAATCAAACTGTATGTTAACCGGTTTAAACGACTATTTAAAAGAAGCTACTGCCAAAAAGCATGTGGTGGGCAGTTGGGGTTTTAACGCGGGTCGCGATTTTTCTAAAGCTTCGCCCGAAGAAACCAATGTGTGGTTTTTTGAGCAAGTGTTCAATTTTTTGCGCTCGTTTTTTGGATTGGTGCTGCCCGATAACATGGAAGTGATTACCTACAACGCCACCCAGCACATCAAAAAAGAAAATTTGGAACAACAAACATTTTTAGATGAGCTCATGCTCATTATGAAAAATCTCAAAGAGCCTCTCTGGACTTTACGTTTAAATCTCAATCTCGTGGGTTTTATCCGCACGCATCACGACCCCGATATGGTGCGCCGCGTGCAAATAAAAGAGCCCAGTTCTTTTATTGTATGGGGCGGGCCTGATGAAACCGGTTTTGAAACATTCAGTATTAGCTACACACTTTTTAACGAAAGCTTTATGGAAGGCACCGACGAAATGTTGTGGTCGGTGAATCAACCGCTCCTCGAAAAAGCGCTTAAAAAATGGGAGCGCCAAACGGGTCGTGTGATTGATGTGGTAGAAGCCAATAATCCTAAAGTGCCTATGAGTCGCAGTGGTTTTAAACGGCCGCTGCGTCCGGCCGGTGCCAGACCGCCGCAGGGAATACCGCAACGAGGGGCCCCGATGGGATCCCCTCAAGCACAGGGTCCTGCGCGTGAACCTGTAGGCGCCCGGCCACGTGCGCCTATGCCACCCCCAGGTGCTGCTCCGCGTCCGCAAGCACCGCGAGGCATGCCAGTACCTCCGCCACGCCCGGCGGCACCACCCCCCGGGCCGCCTAAAAATTTACCTAATATAGCCGATGTGCTGGGAGGCCCGCGTCCACAAACGCCGCCTCGCCCTGCAGGGCCTGCGCCACAAACAGCTCCGCGTCCGGCCGCCCCCAAGCCTGCTACTAACTTGCCCAATATTGCCGATGTGTTGGGTGGTCCTAATAAGAAATAACACCAGCGCCCCAGCTAAAGCCTGAGCCAAAACTCATCACCAGTAATTTATTCCCACGTTTAATGGTGCCATTACTTACAAACTCATCTAATAAGATAGGGATAGAAGCAGCGCTCGTGTTGCCGCATTTGTGAATATTGGTGAGAATTTTTTCCGGAGAAATTTTTAATTTTTGACCAATGGTGTTGATGATATTGATATTGGCCTGGTGGGGTAACACAAAATCTATTTTTGCTTTTTTAAGTTTTAAGTTTTTTAAAATACTCACCGAAGCCTCACTCATGCATTTGACCGCATTTTCAAACACCAGCCTGCCATCCATGGTGGGATAGACTTTGCCGTCTGTAATCATCTGAGGTGTAATTCTGGGTTGATACAGCGAGGCGGGAGCTTCGCACCAGAGTTTATCGTAAAAAGAACCATCGGAGAAAAGTTTCATCCCTAATACACCTTTTTTCTTGGTGGTGGGCGTCATAATCACCGCGCCAGCGCCATCGCCAAAAATAACACTCATCAGCCGCCCGCGGGGCGTCATATCCAGTGCGGTAGAATGTACTTCACTGGCCACAACAAGCAGGCATTTATATTTTTTGCTGCGGATCAAGCCATCGGCCAAATCGAGTGCAAACAAAAAACCGGGCGAGGTGTTGCGCACATCAAAAGCCGGAATGTTTTTAAGACCTAATTTTTGTTGGAGTAAAACGCCGCTGCCGGGAGCACAGTAATCGGGAGTAGAGGTGGCTAAAATAATGCCGTCTATTTTGTTTTTGTTGATTCCCGCTTTTTTAAGAGCGTTAAGTGAGGCTTCTAAGGCTAAATCGGACGTGCCCACGCCGGGGGACACATAGCGGCGTTCACGGATGCCTATTTTACTAAAAATCCAGTCGTCGGTGGTTTCTAAAAGAGGTTCTAATTCTTTATTGGGTACAACACGGGATGGCAGGGCAGAACCCGTGGCGATAATTTGGGAGTATAAAGGCATGAAGCCTGCCTATCAGGAAAACTTGAAGCCTGCAATAAACTGTTGAAAGGGTCGGGCGTAAATATCAAATTGGTCGGCCGGGAAGCTGGCGGTTAAGTTGATGGCTACATCCTCGCGCACGCACGACACCTGAATTTGTTGCACCATTTGGCCGTCTTGAATATGGTCCATATTGCCGGATTTGGGGCCTACCATTTTTTTCATGGCCGATAAATCCCAGGTACAAATCATCATTTTGGCTGGTACACCATCAAGGCCTACATCCTGTTCGCTTAAAATTTGAAAGCTTTCAATGCCACGGGCCTGTACCGATTGTTTAATTTTTTCAAAATATTCGTTTAAGGGCACCACCGTTTGAAGACGTTCTTTGGTGATAATAATGTTGGGGCGTACCTTTTTATCGGTAGAGGGCATGGTAAGGGTAATCATGCCTTGGTCTTTCCAGTTTTCGGGTAATTCTACGTTAAAATCGCTCATTGAGATGGTAGCCATAAAAACCTTTCATGTATAAAGATAGAGATATAGTTTAAAGAAAAATAAGCTACCTGCAAAGCGTTAATATTTGTCTTTTTTGGGGTTTTTGAGCTATGAGGGGGTATGGCAAAACGTATTCTTGTAGGGGCTTTCCTGCTTTTGATGTTTCTTGTAAATCCCCCTTTGGGGTTGGCTTGGGAGCTTAACCCCACCATTCAAAAACTCCAGGCCTTGTACGATAAAACCGATGCCTGGCAGGCGCAGTTTACCCAAAAAACTCATGTAGACTTAATCGACAAAACCATCACTAAAACCGGCAGTATTCTTGTTAAAAAACCCTCCCATCTTAAAATTGATTATCATGGTGATGGGGCCAGGCATTACCTCTCTAACGGGCAGACTTTATGGGTATACGATAGTGGGGTAGATCAGGTTTTTGAGTATCAAAAAATATCCAAAATTTTGGCCAGCGAAGCACTTACCTTTTTAAAAGGTTTGGCGCGGCTTACCGATGACTTTCTTATCCAAAAAGGATCAGCCGCCGATGCTATGATGGATAATGCCGGCCTTTTATTTTTAGAATTAATTCCCAAAAAAAAGGATGCCCAAGTTGAAAAAATCGTATTAGGGCTTAATGCCGGTAATTATAGAATTGAAGAAATGACGCTTTTTAATCAGTCTCAAAATAGAACGCATTATGGTTTTAGCAGTATTGTGCTTAACCCTGTGGTGCCGGCGGATGTTTTTGAGTTGAGTGCTGATCTTAAAGCTAAATTAGTAAAGGGTGAGTAATATGCCTAGCTTTGACATTAGTTCGGAAGTGAATTTGCAGGAAATTGATAACGCCGTTAATCAAACCGTGAAAGAAATTTTAGCACGTTACGATTTTAAGGGTTCCAAAAGCACTATTGAGTTTGATAAAACCAAAAAGATCATCAAGTATTTGGCCGAAGATGATTACAAAATGGGGGCTATTTACGATATGCTTCAGAGTAAGGTGCACAAGCGCGGCATTTCACTCAAATCGCTTAAAAAAGGGGATATCACCGATGCCGGTGGGCAAATGAAGCGTTGCGAAATTACGCTTGTTATGGGTATTGAAACCGAAAAGGCTAAGGAAATTACCAAAATTATCAAGGAGTCTAAGCTAAAAGTGCAGGCGCAAATTCAGGACGAAAAAGTGCGCGTAACGGGTAAAAAACGGGATGATTTACAGGATGTGATGGCACTCTTACGCGGTAAGGAATTTGATATACCGCTGCAGTTTGGAAACTTTAGAGATTAGTCTCTTACGAAAAATATCTTGTGCAGAATGCACAGGATATTTTTAGATAAGAGACTTATCCCGTTTATCGGGGTTAGGAGATTACTATGAACATGAATCAAATTTTAAAACAGGCTCAAGATTTACAAAAAAAATTAAAAAAGCAGCAAGATGAACTGGCTTCTAAAGAATTTGAAGCGTCTTCGGGTGGGGGTATGGTTACCGCCCGTGTAACGGGCAAGGGCGATTTGTTATCGGTAAAACTTGACCCCGAAGTGGTGAGTAAAGACGATATTGATATGCTGCAAGATTTAATTGTGGCCGCCGTAAACGAAGCTCTTAAAAAAGTGGGCGAGGCCCAGCAAGATGGTATGGCCGGGATGATGGGGGCTAGTGGCCTCAAAATACCGGGGATGTTTTAAAAATTCATGTTAACACCTATCGAACGTCTCACGCAGGAATTAGCCAAGCTGCCCGGTATTGGGCACAAAACGGCTTTGCGTTTGGTGCTGCATATTTTGCGTCAGCCGTCCCATTATGCGCAAAGCCTTTCGCAAGCACTTGCCGATGTGTCGGCTAAAGTGCGTTTTTGCGAAGAGTGTTTTCATTTTACCGATGAACCTTTATGCCCCATTTGCCGCGATAAAAAGCGTGATCATCATTTGTTATGTGTAGTGGAAGATTCATCCGACTTGATGGCGGTGGAACGCACCCATAGTTTTAAAGGGGTGTATCATGTGCTCCATGGTTCTCTTTCGCCTATTGATGGTATTGGCCCCAATGAGCTTCGCATCCAAGAACTGATGGCGCGCTTACAAAAACAAGAGGTGCATGAAATTATTTTAGCTACAAATCCCAATATTTCGGGCGATGCTACAGCACTCTACATTTCCAAATTACTCAAGCCTATGGGACTTAAAATGACCAGGCTTGCAAACGGTATCCCCGTGGGTGGGCATATTGAATATATCGACCAAATGACCCTTTCACGTGCTTTTGAGTCGCGGGTAGAATGTTAAAGTATTCTTAATAAATAAAGTTGACAGCCCCTCCTTATCCCTCTAGCATGTCGTCCATTATGGCCGTTATCGATTCGTCCAAAAAAGAAATTAACTTCAAAATTGTTTATTTTGGCCCCGGGCAAACGGGTAAAACCACGTCTCTCCATCAGTTACAGGCGGCGCTTGAAGGAAAAGGCAAAGGGAAGCCCAAAAAGTTGGAAAAATCCGAAAAAACCCTGTTTTTTGATTTTTTAGCACTCTCCTCGGGAGAAATTGCCGGTTATAAAACCCGTTTTCAAATTTATTCGGTTCCCGGGCAAATTTTATATGAAGACAGTCGCAAGCTCCTGTTAAAAGGAGTAGATGGTATTGTTTTTGTGGCCGATAGCCAAATTGACAAAGTGCAAGAAAATTTAGCCTGTTTAGAAGAATTACGCGGGCATTTACAACACATGGGATACCAACCTCAAGAAATTCCCATGGTTCTTAATTATAACAAGCGTGATTTACCCAACATTCCTCCCATTGAAGAATTGCGCAAAGCCGTGAATATCTTTCATGTGCCCGATTTTGAAACGGTAGCCACCAGCGGTGAAGGTGTGGTGGATAGTTTTAAAGAATTGGTCAAACAGGTTTTAAACACCTTAAAAGACGTCCATTAATTGAATAAACCTTTTAAGCGTTCTGCTCCCTCAGGACAACCCTGCAGGGTCACTTGGGCACTTTTTCCCAATCTTCCAAAAATTTCTTTAAACCAATATCGGTGAGTGTGTGTTTGGCTAATTGCTTAATCACGCTATAAGGAATGGTGGCCACATCGGCACCAATTAAAGCCGAATCTAAAAAGTGAATGGGGTTACGGATACTGGCCACTAAAATTTGGGTTTTAAAACCGTAATTGGTATAAATAGTTTTAATCTCTTTAATTAAATTCATACCGGTTTGGCCAATGTCATCCAAACGTCCTACAAAGGGACTGATGTAAGTGGCGCCAGCTTTAGCCGCCAAAAGAGCCTGATTAGCCGAAAAACAAAGAGTGCAGTTGGTTTTAATTCCCATTTCGGTACAACGTTTAATGGCTTTTAAGCCTTCTTCAATAAGCGGGATTTTAACCACCACATTTTTGTGAATTTTGGCCAAATCCACGGCTTCTTTCATAATGCCGTCTACTTTGGTGGAAATTGTTTCAAGAGAAATGGGTCCGTCTACCACTTTAATAATATCATTAAACACATCCTCAAATTTGCGTCCCGTTTTAGCTACAAGCGACGGATTAGTAGTAACCCCGTCAATTAATCCCATGTCGTTTGCTTCTTTGATTTCGTTAATGTCGGCCGAATCGATAAAAATTTTCATAGTTCCCTCTCTATTTGTTGATGCAGTTTTTGTTGCAGTAAAATTTTCCTTTTTTTTCCAAAGCAATGCTTTTTGGATTATAAGTCCCGCAAGCAGGGCATGGAACAATTTCTTCCCGTTTTTCCCCAGACTGGCGGGGGACTTGGGGGTTTTGACCCGCTATAAGTACAGAAAAAAATCGGTTAAACACCCAGCGGGATAAAATTAAAATTGCTAAAACAAAAAGTAAAAATTTTACCATGACAACCTTTGTAAACCTTCTCTTCCTTCCACCGTTTTAGTCATTTGAGCAACTGTTTTTTTTGTAACAGGATGGATCCACTTGGCGGCTATTTCTTCTAAAGGAACTAAAACAAAGGCACGCTCGTGCAAATGTGGGTGCGGCAGGGTAAGCTTTGGCGTGTTCAAGGTTATATCATCGTAAAATAAAATATCCAAATCGAGTGGCCGGGGTTTCCAATCATGCTTGGTGGTACGGCCTGCGTCTTGTTCTATTATTTCCAGTGCCCTCAGTAATTCTTGGGGTTTAAGAGCAGTTTTAATGAGGATAGCGGCATTGTAATAAGAAGGAATATGAGTATTATCTACTCCATCGCGTGTAACGGGTTCGGTTTGGTAGAGCGAAGACTGCGTAACAAGAGAGGTTTGAGGGATATGGCTTATTTTTATAAGCGCATTGTGAAGATGTTTTAGTCTGTCTCCCTGGTTTGATCCTAGCGCAATAGCGGCGGTGTGCTCCATGTATTTTTCCTAGCAACCCCAATCGTTGACATCAAGATAAAATATGGATAAGAAAACCCAACTATGACGCAGATTAACGACAATTATTTAAAGCTTAAAGCCGGTTATCTTTTTCCCGAAATTGGACGCCGTGTTAAAAAATTTTCGGAACAAAATACTTTGGCCAAAATTATACGCCTGGGTATTGGTGATGTGGTGTTGCCCCTAGCACCCTCTATCACCAAAGCCTTTCACGAGGGTGTAGATGAAATGGCCTCTCAAAAAACCTTTAAAGGCTATGGCCCCGAACAAGGCTACGATTTTTTAATTAATGCCATTATCGATAACGATTTTAAACCCCGTGGTGTATCGCTTAAAACCAGCGAAGTGTTTGTGTCGGATGGTTCCAAATGTGATACGGGTAATATCCAAGAAATTTTTTCTACCAAATCCATTATTGCCATTACCGATCCTGTGTATCCTGTATATGTAGACACCAATGTTATGGCCGGACGTAGTGGTGCTATAGACGATAATGGCCGTTATGCGGGTATGGTGTATATGCCTACAACGGCTCAAAATAATTTTACCCCCGAGCTGCCCAAAACTCATGTAGATCTTATTTATTTGTGTTCGCCCAATAATCCAACAGGTGCCACCATGAGTAAGGCCGAGCTTAAAAAATGGGTGGATTATGCCAAGGCCAACAAATGCATTATTTTATTTGATGCAGCCTATGAAGCTTTTATTGCCGATAAATCGGTTCCTCATTCTATTTACGAAATTGATGGTGCCGATGAAGTGGCTATTGAATTTCGCAGTTTTTCCAAAACGGCGGGTTTTACCGGCACGCGCTGTGCTTATACTGTGGTGCCCGAAAAACTGATGGGCGAAGGGCCTAACGGCGAAAAAGTAGCTGTTAATCCGCTGTGGAGCCGTCGCCATACCACAAAGTTTAATGGTGTGAGTTATCCTGTACAAAAAGCAGCGGCCGCTTGTTTTAGCGCGGAAGGTAAAAAAGAAATTCAAGAGGTGATTCGTTATTACATGGAAAACGCAAAAATTATCCGTGACGGACTCTCTAAACTGGGAATTGAAGTATATGGTGGAGAAAACGCGCCCTACATTTGGTTAAAAACCCCGGGGGGTCTTAAATCGTGGGACTTTTTTGATAAATTGTTAAGCGAATGCCACGTGGTGGGAACGCCCGGGAGTGGTTTTGGGCCTAGCGGAGAAGGTTATTTTCGTTTGAGCGCCTTTGGTTTAAGAGAAAATGTTTTAGAGGCTGTGGAGAGAATTGCAAAGCAGTTAAAAATTTAATTTTTTATGAGGGGAGAGTTTATGAAAAGAATTCTGATTTCATTTTTTGTTTTATTAATTTCCAACAACGTTTTTGCCAAAACCGATATCGAATTTATTCTCGATGTATCGGGTTCGATGCGGCAACTTACCGATGGCAAACCTCAAATTGATATTGCCCGCGAACAGCTTTTAGCTCAGCTTCCCTCTATTACAGGAGATACCCAGGTGGCATTGCGTGTGTATTCTCATCGCATTGAACAAGCCAACAAGGCAGAAAGTTGCAAAGATACCGAACTCATGATCCCGTTTGCCGCTGTTGATAAAACGGTTTTTGAAACAAAGCTTAAAACCTTAACTCCCAAAGGCTATACCCCCATTGCTTATTCGCTAGAACAATCTAAAGCCGATTTTAATACCACGCGCGAAGCCGATAAAGTAATCATCCTCCTTTCCGATGGCGAAGAAACCTGCGGTGGTGATCCGGTGGCTACTGTAAAAAAGATGATTGCCGATGGTTTCAAGGTTGTGGTGAATGTGATTGGTTTTAATGTTGATGATGTAACGCGTAAGCAATTAAGCGAAATTGCAAATGCTGGTGGAGGACAATATTTTGATGCTAAAGGTTCGGCGGGCTTAACTACGGCCTTAAAAAATGCCACGCAGGCGTCATTAGTTATTGATAAAGCCAAAACAACTTATGGTAACGAAATTAAGGGCGGCGATTCTTACGAAACCGCAGTTCCCGTGGAATTAGGCAAAGAATATAAACTTAACCACCATCAAAAAGTAAATTTCTTCGATTATTTTTATGTTGATTTAAAAGCCGGCCAGGAATTAACGGCGTCGGTATCTACTTTAGAAAAAGGTGTGGATATTGATGCCAACAATAAGGCCACCGAAAATCAGTCGCCATACGCAGGCATTCAATTGCACGATGGTAGTCGCAACCGTTTAAAATCGGAGGAGCTTATTGGTGCTCCCAATGCTACCAAAACAGTAACGGCATCGGCCGGGAGTGATGGACGTTTTTATGTGTTATTAGGTTCTACCTACGATGCCATGAATAAAGACCATGTTACTTTTAAAATTAGCGTGTTGTCGCGTGGCGATTTAGGTGGCGAAACCGATGCTGGAGATAGCATGGAAAAGGCGTTGCCTATTACCTACCAGCGTTATCCGGTTAACTTTTTAACTCCCGCTGATAAAAACGATACATTCAAGTTTGAAGCTAAAAAGGGAGATATTATTGCGGTGGGTTATATTCCCAACGCTCAAAATTCACCGTCACTGAATATGGATATTATGGACGGTTATAAACAAAAGTTATTTCACGTCTTTATTTTGGCCGATCAAGGCAAAAAAACAGATCCCATTAATATCCCCGAAGATGGAACCTATTATTTGTCTATTTTTTCGGATTATTCAATTGATAGTACTTTTGGTTATACCTTGGAGTTAATGAGGGTAACGCCTCCCTCTAATTAACGGAGGGAGATCATCGAGTCGACTATACCCATTTTTGATTCTTCATCGGGATTAACACAGCTTGATGTTGTGTGATCGGGATTACTCCCACATACAAAATTGTCCATGCACGGAGCCTCGGTGCATTGTTTATTTACGCAAACAGCCAGTATTTTATTGTTCACACAATGCGTTTTGGCTGTATAGGCATAGTATTGCAATGAGCCTGACGGAGCGGCAAATAGTTCCGCTACCATTCCTACCAACATACCAAGTTTTGCCAGGGTAACCATGCATCTTACTACGGACGAGCACAGTTTTTCTTTAGGCTTTAAAGCCCATCACCAGGCTTGAAGAAAGCAGATTTTTAAGGCTTTTTAAGAAAATTTCCTCCGGATTTGGGGCCAAGGAAAATTTTTCCTCCCATAAATGCCCCAATCCTTCCAACGAGTGGCCAGGGTTATTTTGAATAAGAGTTAAAAGATCATTTTCGGGCTCGGTTAAAACGAGTTTTTCAATGTTATAGGTATGAGGATGGCGTACCAGTGCCAGTATTTGAGCTTGGGGCAGAGGTGCTGGATGGTTTAAATGATCAAAATTAAAGTGATAGGTATCCACAATAAAATCTGGGTTTAAAACAGGGATCAAGTTAGCCAGTTCTGCCTCAAGGTTACTCACCATGGGAGGAAGAGGGGTGTTTTCAAAAAAGGGTAGGTAAAATCTGTTGCACTCGTAGCGTACCAATTCTTTTAAAAAGGGATTGTCGTCAATGTGTTTGTAAACAACCTCGGCAAAAAACAGGGGGATGTCTCGGTAGTGAAGGCTTGGATTTTTATGTTTTAAAAAACTCAATATAATTTCATCCCACTTCTCGTTGGATAAAAACTTGTGAACTTGGGGGAAAGCGGTTTTAAGAATACCTTCAATATTTTCTAAATATAATTTTTGATAAATTTCAAGTTGTGCAGAAGATATGCTGAGTAAATACTCTTGCAGTGCTGAGCTAAGATTTAAATCTTTTATTTCGGCTGCCGGATTTTTAAGCCAGGCATCAAAAAATTGTTGGGTTTCTTTTAATGTCATGACGCGAGCGCTATTTCTTCTAAAATATAATCTAAACTTGGGATATTATTATCCCTCTCTAAAACCACAGGTATATGGGGTTTTTCTTTCTTAAAAATTTGATACAAGCGCCACACGTCTTGTTTTACAGTGGCGCCATGATTATCAATGAGTATTCCGTTTTCGGCAGTAACATGCCCAGCTATATGAACCGAAGCAATGGGCAAGTTCATTAAATTTTTTAAGTCTTCAGTGTCGGGGGTGTTGTGGTTGTGCGCGTTGACATACACATTATTAATATCAAGCAAAAGCTCACATCCCGATTGCCGTATAACTTCGGTAATAAACTCTGCCTCCGTCATTTCTGGTTTTTGTGGAGTAAAATAATAGGTAATGTTTTCTAGTGCTATGCGTCGTTCTAAAATATCTTGTACCTGTTTAATGCGGGGCACAACGTGCTTGATGGCTTCTTGTGTAAAAGGAAGGGGCAAAAGTTCATTAAAATAATGCCCTCCAAACGATTGAAAACACAAATGGTCGGAAAAATACGTAATGCGAAAAGTATCTAAAAATTCTTTTAATTTTTTAAGATAAGAAATGTTGAGTGGATCGAGGCTGCCAATAGACAGCGATAAGCCGTGAGCAAAAATAGGATAGTGAGTAGACAGCTTTTGAAAGGCTTCAAAAACCCATCCGCCCCGGCCTATGTAATTTTCGGGAGCAATTTCCAAAAAATTGAGGCCTGGGGGGCGGGTTTTTTCTAATTCTTCAATAAAGGAAGTGCGTAAACCTAAACCAATCATTAGCCGCAGCTACCTTGGCCACAGGCGCCTTCTTTTTTGCCTTCTTTGTGATCGTCTTTTTTCTCATCTTCCTTTTTTTCGGTGTCGGTGGTGGGCGCCGTGGTGGTAGGGGCGGGGTCGTTAGCTGTTACCGACTGTGCTACAACGTGCACGCTGGCTGCATGCCCTGCTACAGAGGCTCCCAGTAAAGAGGCTAAAGTTAAACCGGTTAATGTGAGTTTGGTTGCTTTCATAAGTTCTCCTTAAAAAAATGATGCTGACTGTTGCATAAATACAAACGGCTGTCATCCTAAAAAAGGGTTGTTATTTTAAGGATAATGCTCTAATTGAAGCCCTCTATGGCGGTTCCATTATCACAAGGCTTACGGGTTTTTAGCTATATCATGACGCAGAAGATTAAGGGTGTTAAACGCTACCCCTTGGTGCTTATGCTAGAACCTCTTTTTCGTTGTAATCTTGAATGTAAAGGTTGCGGCAAAATTCAATTTCCTGAAGAAACCCTTAAAAAATATTTAACAGCCGAACAATGTTTACAGGCTGCCGAAGAATGTGGTGCGCCCATGGTATCCATCCCTGGTGGTGAGCCGCTCATTCACCCCGAAATTCAGCAGATCGTAGAAGGTTTGGTAAAGCAGAAACGTTATATTTATCTCTGCACTAACGCGATTCTTTTAAAACGTAAACTTCATCTCTTCAAACCGTCTAAATATCTCACGTTTAGCGTGCATATGGATGGTTTAAAAGAAGAGCACGATCATGCTGTGTGCCGAGACGGTGTATTTGAACAAGCCGTAGAAGGTATTAAAGTGGCGCTGGCTGCTGGATTCCGTGTGACCACCAACACTACTATTTTTGAAGGCGCCGATATTAAACGTACCCGTGAATTTTTTGATTATGCCATGAGTTTAGGTGTGGAAGGCATGGTAATTTCTCCGGGTTATGCATACGAAAAAGCGCCCGATCAGGAGCATTTTTTAAAGCGTGAAAAAGCCAAAGAATTTTTTAAAGAAGCTTTTAAAGATCCGTCGTCTAAATGGATTTTTAACCAGTCACCTTTTTATCTTAAATTTTTAGTAGGGGATGTTGATTACAAATGCACGCCATGGGGTAATCCTACCCGTAATATTTTTGGCTGGCAAAAACCCTGCTATTTGCTCAACGAAGGTTATGTTGATTCTTTCAAGGAACTGATGGAACTTACCGAATGGGACAACTACGGCACCGGCAAGCACGAAAAATGTGCCAATTGCATGGTAAGCTGTGGGTATGAACCTAGCGCTGTTGCCGATTCCTTTTCTAGCATTCCTAAATTCATTCAAACCATCCGTGAATATAATGTGTAGGGGTTTATAAAAACTCATCTGAGTTTTTATTTTTGCATAACAATTATCCAATTTATTGAGCGATTAAGATCACTTCAGTAAAGAGTAGAATTCAATTCCCTGTGCGGTTTTGTATCAAAAGCACACGTATTTTTGACGATCGTCAACTAATATACATATATATTTTATGAAAATATATTCAGTTATTTTTTAAATACCTAAAAAACATCATGATTTTTTAAATGTCAATTTTGGCACTCTAATTGCTCCGTACCCTCTCGTTGGTTCGCGATAATTCATGGGCAATGGGAAAGCGTGGACCTAAAATTTTATATCGTTTGGTTTATCAGCACTCATTTTGAGTTCTGATAGTCTATTCGATGAATACTGAATCTTTGGAGGTTCCCCCATGAATTATCGTCATTTATTATGTTCATTTTCGCTACTGGCTCTCTTATCGGCCTGTGGCGGATCCAGTTCTTCAAGTAGCAGTTCAACCGAAGGTAGCTTGCAATTAAAAGTTGCGGCTCCCGAAACAACATCTTCACAAATTGTTAGTTCTATCACGCGTTCGATTGATACCGATAATTTGGCCGATTATTTTCGGAACACAAGCTTTGCCTCTGGTAAACCCGAATCTTTAAAAATATATGTGACCAATCTCACTTTAGTGGATGATGAGAATAACATCACACGTACGGTTTACGAAAACGATGAAGGCGCTGAGGTAAGTATTGAAGGTAGCCGTGTTGATTTGGACAATCTTTTTACCGATTACGATTGTATTGATAACAATGGCGACTTGTACGATTTAGCCGAAGGAGAGAGCTGTGATTGTGGTTTTGATGCCGACAACAATCCCTTGGGTGGCGTTGACGATGGCCATGGCCATACCGTTTGCCCCGGCGATTTGGAAGATGATGGCGAACCTAACCACAGTGTGGGTAAGGTTGCTACCGTGAATGTGGCTACTGGTACTTATACCTCGTTTAGAATGACCATTTTACGCACGGCTAAAGTAACAGGTTGTGTAACCGGCAATTATACGTCGGGAGCCGATATTGCTACCGGTGATTTTGATTTGGATTTATCCAACACCCCGGGTGAGCATACCTATTGTACCCGTGCCGATTTTGCCCGTGTGAATGCCTCTGGCGGTGGTGATAATGCCGATTTCGAAGACCAAGACGCCGAAGAAATGGATTTAGATTTGGCTAGCGGTAGCGATGATACCGAATCAACAAGCATTTCCATGGAATTTTCCATGCCAGAACCTCTCACCATTTCTCCGGATGAACAAGCCAAGCTCACGTTGTTTATTGATACCAACCGTTTTATCACTTTTTATAACAAGGGTGATGATGGTTACACACCTACCGATAATGCAGATGATGTATCGTACTTTTACACACCTCTTACTCAAAACCTGATGTATGCCTTTGTAGGGCACCCAGGTTCCATTTTTGGTTACGAAATGTATTCGGTAACCTGTTTGGATGTAAATGAAGAGGATATCCCCGAAGATCATATCTGTGCCAGTGGTCAAAAACGTGTGACCAACAGCTGGATGACCATTGTGCGTGCTCCTAATGGCCTCGATCCTGAAGGTGAACCTTTAATGGTGAATTTTAATACCGATTTAGGTTGGCTGAATGGTTCTAATAATTCGTCAGAAGGTTTGGATAGTTCGGTATTTACAGCCAACGCCGATAATGCTGCTAACTTTGATATTGGCTTTAGCAGTAATTATCCCGATGATTCGGCTTTTACGGGTACCTTGTATAATATGGCCTTGGATGGCGTAGATGTTGGAGAATCGATTGATGATGTATATTTTATCAGCGATGGCACCGATAGCAATGCTACTAAAAACTACGGTGTTGTGAGTGTGACCCGTCGTTTGTAAGAAGTAATATTTTGTAAAATAAAAAAGCCCCTTGGTAATAAACCAAGGGGCTTTTGTTTTTTTAATTACAAGAATTGGGTACCGTAAAATCTATGCCGCAAAAATCAGTGCCTCTTTGTAATTCGTTATAAGAATACCACAAACCAAAAAGAGTGATGTTTTGTTCGTAGGTATCACAATAATTGGGGTCGGATAAGGCTTCTGCTCTATCGGTGCATAAATCTTCGGTGGGCGTTGCGCTATTAGCGTGAACAGCCGGGAGACTCATGCCAGAGTTTTGGTATTCGTCTATAAAAGACAAACAAGAGGATAAGCGAACGCTCACGCTATAAGCCGAGCCCACTATTTTTGTAGCTACGGAAGCAGGTAACGAAATACGCCCCATGGCATCTTCTACGCAGCTATCAAAGCTGTATTTGATTTCAGAGTTCTCGTCTACTTCTACGTTGGAGCAAACCTTAAAAGGCTGACAAAAAGCTTCGGAAATTTTTTGTTTGTATATTTCGGGAGTTGAAACCCATACCCCGGGATTATAGATGGGAGCTTTGGAAGCCAAAATTAGTTTTGCATGCCCAGTTACGGGTATGGCTAGCAACAACGTAAAGGCAATATTTTTTAATAAGTAATTGATTTTCATTTTTATCCTCGTTTTTTTTTCGTAACAGTAAATCCCAATTAAAATAGTTATCGACTAATAAGAATTAAAAGTGACGTGAAAATTGTTGGATTTTTAAGAAACTGCTACCAAGTTGTTAGCACGTTACATCGAATTTCCCTCTGTATTCCTGAAGAATACGCATCTTTTTGGCGTTTACTGTTTTTAAACAACTTTCATTTCTGGATCCTCGATAATTTTTACAAGGCACAGGGAAAGGTTGATAATTTAAACCTAAACAAAGGAGAACAAGATGAGAAAACTAACATATATATTTTGGGGAGTAATGTCGGTGGTACTGTTGCAAACAGAAGCCATGGCAAAAGTTGCCCCTGTGCAAAAAACAATACAAGCTGTCAATCAAACGATTGTGGCCGAAAAAAGCCCCGATCAACTCGAGTACGAAGAGTTTATGGACGAGAATCCTGATGTGGATGTTTCGTTTGAAGATTGGTTGTGGTGGAAAGAGCATCACTCAGAAAATAATACCAGTGCTGAGGGCTCGACTTACTATCAGATAGATGAAAACGGAAATTTCAGTGCTGAAATTATGGGTGATAATGGAAGTAAGCTCACTATAACATCTAATGGGAGTATAGTTAATCTCTCAATTAAAGGGCATACATCGTATGGTATGCCTGTCGAAAGAAATTTGAGATCTGTAAATACCTCATCGGAAAATTGGGAAGGGTCAGTGGCAAACATACTGTTCTGGAGTGCTAATGGTAAAAGCGGGTCTGTTGACCAGCTTATTCGAATTGCTATAGCTTTAATCAAGCAAGGCATGCATGACCAAGCGAGTATTCAGGCTTTCTTAAAAGCGGAAGCCGATAAAAATCCTGATAAGAGTAAAAATAAAGATCCCAAAAAAGCAAATTCAACCGGTCTTTACGAACCTCATGGAGGAGAGGGCGATGATGAATCGGGTAATCAGGATTCCGATTTGCGTGATGTTATCATTGTGAGATAAGTATTTTTGATTAAACCTTTTTATGAAAAAGCCTCTCGTTAAAATCTGAGGGGCTTTTTTATTTTGTATTCCAGAAGAATACGATTCTTTTGCTGATTGGCTGTTTTTAAACAACTTTCAACACAGAACCTGCGATAATTTAAACAAGGCACAGGGAGAGACTAACAATTTGAAAGGAAACTTTATGAGATTTTTTAATTATGTTTTTAGTTTAGTTTTTTTATGTACCCTGGCCTGTTCGTCAGGGGGGAGTAGTTCTCCAAAAGAGCCTGTATATTGGGATCCTACGTTTCAAAGTAGAGCCGAAATTGCTTTGGCCCAGGCTTATGACGATTTAAAAGTTCACGATCTGGTTTCGGCACAAAGCCAATATTGCGATACTTTGGTTTTAGAACCGGCCGATGTCAATTTGGCTTTTGGTTGTGGACTAGTGAAGTTGATGCGTTCTGTTGAACAACAACAGGCCGCCGATATTTTAACGGCATTTAATCAGGCTCCTGTATCGGTTGAAAACGATATTTTGGGCCCTAACGGTGTTATTAATAGTTACAAGGCGCTTAAAAATAATAATAGTGCCTATACATTTAACTACTCCGATTTTAACTTGCCGTTTGCAAATAACATAACCCAGCATGCAGGCGATGCCAATGGTTTGCTGGCCAGCATTCTTAAACCTCTTATCGATAAAAATATGTCGGTAGCTCAAGTGCAGGATTTGCTAAAATCCTTTCAGCCCTATTTTATTGATGTGGAGGATAATTTCAATATTGCCATTACCGATGCAAATCTGAATTTTGCAATTCCCAAAGAGTTATTTAACACCAGTGAAGATTTGCATGCCAAACAAGGCGATGCTTATGCCATGCTTTCTGCCACACAGGCAATTGTGGCCGGTATTGATATGTTTAAAGCCTACGATTACGGGGTGCAGTTAAAGAGCGTTCTATTAAAAGACGGTAAAATAAATTTGAAGGCTTTAGTAACCGAGCTTAATGGAGTAGTAAAAGTGAGCGGTGTTAATGCGAGCGATAATGTTTCTTTTTTAACACTCATTGATGGGGCCTTGTTTACCAATCAAAGAGCACGTTTTACATTTGCTTTAAACAATGCGAAGCAAGCCTTAAGTAAAATTAAAACGGATCACACCGATTTTTACCCTTCTTTATCGGAGAGTAAATTAAATGATGTTCTTGTTACAGTTGACGAAGCCATTCTTTCTATGAATGGAGAGATGGTATCTTTTAGTCAATTCCCTCACGCAGGCGATTTTACGGTTAACTTAAAAGCCCTGTTTGATACACCTCCTAACGCCAAAAACATGGATATCGCTAGCGGTTATCCCTTTGTGCTTGAGGGTGATGTTGTAAAGCCGGTTGAATCGTATTTTAAAACTTTGTTAACCGGGATTGTAGATATTCAATAAGAGGGATGATGATGAAAACTCTAAAGCTCCTATTTTTATTGTTATTGGTTCTCACTTCCTCGCTGGTGCATGCCGGCGAGGAGGTGTTGGACGGAAAAATGTTTATTAATAATTTTTTAAACGAAATTAAAAATATTTCTCAGCTTTCAGCGCCCGATTCCGAAAAATTTATGGGTACTTATTACGATACCCAGCTTATGTTGGATAGAGCGGCCGTTGATTTTAAAGATGAGCTGACAGCTCGTCAGAAAAAAGAGTTTTATAATCTTTTTGATTTGCTGCTTAAGAAAAAAATTTCTCAACAAGGATCGAATTGGAATCAATATTTTAAAAATTGTATTGTGGACTCTGTCAAAATGGAAAGCTCTGGCGAAAAAGTTGTGGTAAGATCCATATTGGAAAAGGGAAAAGCCTTAAACATGACATTCATTTTAGTAAAGGGTCTAAAAGGTTATAAAATTGTTGATCTGGATGTGGACGGTGCTTTGTTGAGCCGAAATTTCAGATCACAATTCAGCCGAATTTTTAGTGAGGAAGGCTACAAGGGGCTCTATGGCCGATTAACGGCACGTTTAAATGAGGCCACGCTTTAGGGTGTTTAAATATGTATAAAAATTGACGCAAATGTCTATTTTTGTCAAAAAATACGTATATATTTCATATCTAAAAATCTATCCAATCATTTAACTGTTTAAAATATATAGCTATTTTATTACCCATTTTTTGGCATTAAACTTGCTTAACTAACCTCCGATTGGATCACGACTAATTCATGGGCAATGGGAAAGCGTGAGTCCTGAATATTAACAAAGCACGCACGGTTTGTTGGAGGTTTTTTCTGACTTACTGTTTGCTTCACCCGAGGAGGGTACCCATGAATTATCGTCATTTATTCTATTCTATGTCGCTCCTAGCTGCTATGTCGGCATGCGGCGGTTCAAGTTCAACATCTACCGGAACAGTTCAACTTAAATTTTCGGTTCCGCAAACAGCAACATCGTCGGTAGATGCTGCTATTTCGCGTGCCATTGATGTAGATAACCTTGCCGATTACTTTAGAAACACAAGTTTTGTTTCGGGCAGGCCTGATACTTTTAGCCTGTTTGTAACCGAGATTGCACTTGTGGATGAAGGCAATCAGGAACGTGTGATTTTTCAAGATGATGATGGACAGGAAATTCATATTAACGGAAGCCACGTTGATTTGGATAATCTGTTCACAGTCTATGATTGTATAGATAACAACGGTGATTTATACGATTTGGCCCAGGGCGAAAGCTGCGACTGCGGTTTTGATTCTGATAATAACCCTGTTGGTCCTCTTGAAAATGGAAAATGTCCGGTTGATGAAGATGCCGGGCAAACCAGCAGTGGCGTAGGAAAAGTTGCCGTGTTGGATATCCCAACGGGTACCTATTCGGAAGTAAAATTAACCTTTTTACGTACGGCCGAAATTAAGGGCTGTGTAACAGGTACTTTTACATCTCAAGCCGATATTGATGATGGTAACAGCAACCTCAACTTATCCAATACCCCGGGTGAACATACCTATTGTACACGCGTGGATGGCACTGCCAACGAAGACTTTGAAGATCAGGAAGCCGAAACTATTGAAGTTGACTTAGGTGCCAATAGCGATACCGATGGTGATACCATGACCGTTGAATATCCTATTAACTCCATTACCTTGGCTGCCGACGAAACCACCAAACTGACTTTGTTTGTGGATACGAACCGTCTTCTTACCTATTATAACCAAGGTGATGATGATTACGTTCCTTCCAACGAATCGGATGTTCCGTTTTTTTACACACCGCTTGTGCAAAATGTAATGTATGCTTTTGCCGGTCATCCGGGATCCATTTTCGGTTACGAGGTTTATTCCTATACCTGTACCAATGCCGAAGGTGATGAAGTACCTGAAGATCATGTGTGTGACGATGCCGACCAGTATGTAACAAACAGCTGGCTTACGGTGGTGCGTGAGGCTGATGGTAGCAATCAGGAAGGGGATCCTATCCTGATTAATTTCAATACCGATTTTGGATGGTTGAATGGGTCCAATTTTTCGGATGATGGTTTAAGCTCTTCGGCTATTACTGCCAACGATACGGACGATAGCCGTTTTGATCTCACCTATACCAGTGCCTATCCCGATAACACAACTTTTACCGGGACATTATACAATATGGCCTTAGACGGTATTGATGTTGATGAATCCATCGATGATGTTTATTTCATCAGTGACGGTACCGAAAGTACGGCCGTAAGAAATTATGGTGCTGTAACCATTACTCGTCGTCTGTAAAAAAAGCAGTTTACTTAAAAGCCCCCTGTTTTAAAACAGGGGGCTTTTATTTCTAAACTTAAAATTGAAAATTCAGAAAAGTAGCACGGATACAAAACCCCCATGCAGGTCTTCAACTCCAACCTTGCCCTGGTGCAATAGGCTTAGAATCCACCCCCCCAGCCTCCTAAGTAAAAAATTGATTACAAGCTGTTACTAATTTGTAAGTTTTTGATAATAGTTTTACGCAACACCAAGTGAATAGTTGCGATAAGATAAATTGATATGGTCATATTTTAATTGTATTGCCCATTCTCACGGAGGTTTTATGAGATTATTTTGTGCTAAAGCTTTCTTTATTGTTTTTACACTTCTTGTTTCAATTCCGGCTATGGCCACTAATTACTATGTGGCTAGCGTAATAGTACCAGGAGGTAATGGCTTAAGCCCAAGGCAGGCCGTTGATTTGCCGACAGCTGTTTTGCTGGCAAAGAATGGTGATAGTATTCTAATGCAAGACGGATTATATCCCATCTCCAACTCAATTACTATTCAATACTCTATTTCCATTCTAGCGATAAATCCACATCGTGTGACTCTTTCTGGAGCTAGGCTCAATTCGGCTCTTTTTGAAATAAGACCCAATTTACTTACACGGCCAATAACTATTTATGGACTTAACATTATAAATTCCAAAGTAGGCGTTGATATGAAAATGCCAGGGTTTTTAAAAGTATATGATTCTCTATTTAAAAATAACAGAGGTACGGCTTTAATTATTAATAATGATATGTCGGGCAAATATTTTGTTTCGGTGGAAAAAAGCGAATTTAGAAATAATGGTAATATTGGAATTGAAACATCGGCCAATTTTTTAGATTCAGAGCTTGAGATTTCTATCAAAAAATCAATTTTTTCTGGAAATTTAATTGGTGTTGGCGTTGGTTTTTTAGATTCTCTACATACAGAAAGGCTTGCTGTTGAAGATTGCCAGTTTTTAAACAATATATTTGATGGCCTTAACATTGCTATTACTTCAACCAATAGAGCCATATTTCAGGATGTCCAAATTGAACGGAATACTTTTTTAGAAAATTTAGGTACGGGCGTGAGAGTTTTCATCAACGGATCCGACCAACCGTCACCTCAATCCAATGTTTTAATTAAAGGAAATTATTTTGAAGCAAATGGTGGTGCTGGCGGATCTTCTATCACATTGGAAGATGATAATCATCTTAGCACATTTGTTAGTGTAGAGAAAAATTTGATAGAATCTACTTTAAGTGGAAGTGGTATTCATGTTGGAGGAGGAAATGTTAGCGTTATTAACAATATTGTAAAAAACTCAAGCAACTTGGGTATTGATTTTAATGGCAATGTCATGGGAAATATTGCTTATAACACTGTTGTTAATAGTGGTTTTGAAGGTATTGCTGTAAATAGTTTTTATAATGGTATTGGCATATACAATAATATTACTGTGAAAAATAGTGTTGGTATTGCCGTTTCCTCTTCTTTTATTCCTTCCGAGGTGGGGTTTAACAACAGTTATGGCAATGTTTGGGATGATTATGCTGGTGCTTATAATAAATTGATTAATTATAGCTTAGACCCACAGTTTGTGAATTTTCCGGACGATTTGCATTTAATGTCGAATTCGCCCTTAATTGGTGCCGGGGGACAATTCTTTGTTTCTGAAGATTTCGATTTTAAACCCCGCTATTCTGTTGGAGCTCAACCCGTTACCGATATTGGAGCTTTAGAATATTAAAGTAAATGAATCAACAAACAACACAACCCTGTTCGTATTGCCACAAGCAAATAGATGGAGATGCACGTTATCCTCAAAAATTGTGCAAAGAATGTATGGTGCTATTAACGGATAATGCTGGCAGGCCTGTGGGTTTTAGAAATAATGGGATGATGGGAACAGGATGTGAGGGATTTTATTTGGATTCAAAGGAAAGATACGAATCAAGCCTGTGTTATATCAAAAACGATCAATTTGCAGCACAAGAACACCGCTTTGGTGGGATTGTGGTGGAAAAGGTAATTAAAAAATAACTCATTAAATTTTTTATGGCCTAGTTCAAGAAATGATTGCACCACTTGGTAGGAAATGAAGAAAATGGCTGATGGCCAAAAGTTTTAAAAGGTTGCGCCTGGCTGACCGAGAAAAGCTGGCAATATTAAGGGCCAAGGGAAAAACAATAAGAGAAATAGCTAAAAAGTTGGGATTCTCCCATAGTACTATCAGCCGGGAGTTTAGGCGTTACGGTAAGTTTAATTACTCCCCCTGCCATAGCGATTTCCATTCACAACACAGAAGAAGAAAAGCAGGACGAAAACCTAAGATATGGGGTCATGAAGATCTTATGTCTTGGATTGATGAAAAACTGCGTCTAGGCTGGTCGCCACAGCTTATAGCAGGTCGGATCAGCAAGGATCACCCAGGTTTAAGCGTTAGTCACGAAACAGTTTATCAATACGTCTTTGAAAATCAATTACACCATTTACTACCTAGTCAACGT